>NZ_JAHDJT010000009.1:4694-14815 GCF_023661085.1 Wolbachia pipientis | reverse complement strand
TTAAAATCCGGCGTTGGGTGATGCCTTAAACGACTTATAAGCGCGTTTCAGCTTGTATGGGTAAAAACCCGAAGTTTTAAAAAGACATGCAGTGCACATAGTGCGAAAAATTAAACAATAGTACGCCAAATACAAGTTCTCTTGTCATTTTAACCTGTACAGGTTGGGAAGTTAAACAAATAGCTTCACTAGCTATGATAAGGGTAACGGCAAAGGTTGTCAAGTAGTTTTTTTGTTTCTATGGCTAAAAAATCTGAATCCAGCTAGCTACCACAAAGGTATTATGATGGACAAAAGCAAATGCTTTTTAGTGAATAAATGAACCTTGCATTTTATCTTAGTTATTGCTATTCTGAATAAAAAAGTCGGGGCGTGGCGCAGTCTGGTAGCGCATTTGGTTTGGGACCAAAGGGTCGGGAGTTCAAATCTCTCCGCCCCGATTCTTTTATCAACACGCGTCTTACAGATTTCTAAATAATTTTACAGGATAGTGATTATCAGGTAATATAGCCGAAGTTTTTATTATGTCCATCATGGTTAAAGCCGTACAAATAAAAAGAACTGGAGGACCGGAAGTATTAGAATTTGTAGATAAAAGTACAAGTGAGCCAAGAAGCGAAGAAGTCCTGGTACGTCACACAGCTATCGGTTTAAATCGTTATGACTTGGAGCATAGAAAAGGCACTCGTAAAATTAAAAACCTGCCATTAGTGCTTGGAGTAGAAGCAGTTGGGGTTATTGAAAAGCTCGGTAAAAAAGTAAGCGATGGCTTAGAGATTGGAGATAGAGTTGGATATTGCACAGCACCACCTGGAGCATATTGCGAAAAACGTACCATACACCAAAAATATCTGATAAAAATTCCAGACGAAATACCGGATGAAATTGCAGCAGCAGTTCTATTTAAAGGCATGGCAGCTCACTATCTGGTTAACCAGTCTTATAAGATAAAACCTGGTGCTGTTGTGCTCGTGCACGGAGCCAGCGGTGGTTTAGGACAGATAATATGCCAATGGGCAAAGGATAAAAAAGGGATAGTTATAGGTTCTGTAAGTTCTGATGAAAAAATGAAAATAGCTTTACAGAATGGCTGCATATACGCAGTAAATTACAACGATAAAGACTTTGTTTCTAAAATTATGGAGATTACACAAAATAAAGGAGTAGGTGCAGTATATGACCCGATAGGCTATGCTACAAGCAAGCTTTCTTTTGAATCTTTGGGCAAGTTCGGTATATATGTTTCCTATGGGCAGATATCTGGCAGCGCTCCGGTTAGCTTTTCTTTACTTAGCTCACGTTCGCTATTTGCCACAGGAACCTCAATATATCATTATAAGCACGACAGGCTCACACTAGTGCTTACTGCAATGGAAATCTTTGAGATGATAAAGAAAAAACTTTTAACGGTAAGGATTAACAAAAAGTATAAATTCAATGAAATAATAGAGGCTCATTGCGATATGGAAGATAGAAAAGTAAGTGGACTGAATATCATTAAAGTCTCTTGAACAATTTCAACTACTACTCACTAAATTATGTTAAAATCCATGCATGCGCAAAGTACCCATAATTGCGCTATAATGAATCTCTTGCACAACCAATTTATGGCAAGGAATTTTTAGGAGAAACGCAGATGAGCACTGCAGAGTACTTGGGAGAAGTGTAGGCAAATTTTGACGCAAAATCAGAAAGCAGGTTATGTAAGAGATTTAACTCCTCCTTCAATGATAATCCCTCTATGTTGCGTTATTACACCCTGGAACTATACATCTAGGGCTTGATGTTTATCACATATTTAACTAATCTTTATTACAATTGCAAAAAACAACTTTAGCTTTTATGAAAACTGTATATGTATGTCAATCCTGCGGTCATAGCACTGGCAGGTGGGTAGGAAGGTGCATTGCGTGTGATAATTGGGATACGGTTGTTGAAGAAATAGTTGTAAGAACAGAAACAAAAAGTACATCTGTACCAATTTCAATAAAGGCATTATCGGATGATGAAATTGTTATCCCGGATCGTCTTTTGACAGGAATAGAAGAGTTGGATAGAGTTTTTGGTGGTGGTATTGTTAAAGGTGCAAGCATTTTAATTGGTGGCGAACCTGGAATTGGGAAATCTACCCTTTTACTTAGAATTGCAGCTAGCGTTGCACAACTTTCCTCTCTCGAGTGTCTTTATGTATCCGGCGAGGAATCTTTGGAACAAGTGAGCCTCAGAGCGAAACGCCTTAAGATAAATGAGCCTAAAGTTAAGCTTTTGTCTACAGTATCTTTAGCTGATGTAGTTACAACGATAAGAGAAAATAGAAGTATAAAATTCTTAATTATTGACTCCATACAAACGATGTATGATAGCAAAATTACATCAGCACCAGGAACTGTGAATCAGGTTCGCACCTGTGCCCATGAATTAACCATTCTTGCAAAACAACATGGTGTTTCCCTCTTAGTAGTTGGTCATATAACTAAGGATGGGCAAATAGCTGGACCTAAAACTTTGGAACATATGGTGGACACAGTGCTATATTTTGAAGGTGAAAATAGTAATCAATACCGCATTTTGCGTGCTATTAAAAATAGATTCGGCCCTGCAAATGAAATTGGTATTTTTGAGATGTCTGAAGCAGGACTCGTACCTATCGATAATCCATCATCATTATTTCTAGCAGGAAATATTGATGATAGAAAAGTTGTTGGCAGTGCTGTATTTGCAGGAATTGAAGGTTCAAGACCAATTTTGATGGAAGTTCAAGCGTTGATAGCAGAAACGAACATGGAAAATCCAAGAAGAGCAGTGGTTGGATGGGATATTAATCGATTAGCCATGATCATTGCAGTATTAAATGCTTGTTGTGAGATGTCTTTACACAAAAAAGAAGTGTATCTGAACATCGCGGGAGGACTGAAAATACAAGAGCCATCGGCTGACCTTGCTGTTGCTGCTTCCCTTTTTTCAAGTATAGTAAATTTACCGCTGCCAACTTCTTCAATAGTTTGTGGCGAAGTTGCACTTTCAGGCGAGATTAGAAACATCTCACATGCTGACCTGAGGCTCAAGGAAGCACAAAAACTGGGGTTTAAAAAAGCAATTATGCCTAAAAACGGCAATTACCCTTCTCATGATATCGAAGTAATTAAGCTTGGTCACATAAAGGAGTTGAAAGAAATCTTCAATCACAGTTAAACAGCGCTTCAGCAAATTCCTTACTAGTAAACTCCCTAAGATCCTCTATACCCTCGCCAATTCCTATAGCATGTAACTTCACCTTATAAGCTTCCGCAAGTCCAATCACTACCCCGCCCTTAGCAGTGCCATCTAGTTTGGTTACAATTAGCCCAGTAACACTCACTATCTTACTAAATGCCTCTAGTTGGCTATAAGCATTTTGGCCGGTGGTTGCATCGAGAACTAAAATAACATCATGAGGAGCAGTTTCATCCAGTTTCTTTATCGTTCTATATATTTTTGATAGCTCCTCCATAAGATTCACGTTATTTTGTAGCCTGCCTGCTGTATCAATCAGAACAACATCAACGTTATCTTTTATAGCCTGACTTACGGCTCTATACGCCACACTCGCAGAATCGCTACCATGCTCTCCGGTAACAATGGAACAACCAGAACGTTCTGCCCAGATATTTAACTGTTCACTAGCAGCAGCTCTGAATGTGTCGCACGCAACAAGCATAACGGACTTTCCCATCTCCTTGTATTTATACGCGAGCTTACCTATTGTTGTGGTTTTACCATTACCATTCACTCCGCATACCATTATTATATGTGGTTTTTCGTTTAAAATTAGCGGTTGCACAGCAGGGTTCAATATCGATTCTATTTCGCTTATTAGCTGCTGTGTGATAACATTATATTCAACTTCTTTGTCAAATTTGATGCTTGTGAGCCTGTCAATAATCAACTTAGAAGTTTTATGACCGATATCCATGCTAATTAGCAGCTCTTCCAGCTCATCTAAAAGCGACTGGTCTAATTTTTTTTTGCCAGAAAAAATACTCTTTACTCCATCGCTAAAGCGCGAAGAAGTTTTCAACAGGCCTTTATAAAGATTACTAAACAAACTCAAGGGAGTACTCCTTTTAAAATTACAATATAAAGAATGACATGCACTACGAGTATTTGTAAAGTTAAATATACTCACTTTTGTGTTATTTTGTGAGTAAAATATACCGTTTGCTAGTGTATTTCACTTTAGTTTTTAACCTAAATATGTTATAATGTAGGACAGTGGTTTATAGGTAATTTTATGAGTTATAATGAGAAAATTTTAGATCATTACGAAAATCCAAGGAATGTTGGTTCTCTGGATAAAAATGATCCAAATGTTGGCACTGGCTTGGTGGGTGCGCCATCATGCGGCGATGTGATGAAATTACAAATAAAAGTCAATAACAAAGGCGTTATTGAAGATGCAAAATTTAAAACTTTTGGCTGTGGTTCTGCCATCGCTTCGAGCTCCTTGCTCACAGAGATGATCAAAGGAAAAACTATTGAGGATGTAACAAAGATAAAAAACACGCAAATAGTGGAAGAATTGTCTTTGCCGCCAGTGAAGATACACTGCTCCGTGCTTGCTGAAGACGCTATAAAAGCTGCTATTCATGATTACCAAAGTAAACAAAAATAGCTATGAGTAGGTATCAAGGAGTAAATGCTGCGAAGAAAGATAAAAAACTTATCACTATCACTGCAAATGCAGTGGAGAGAATAAGGTGCTTATTAGATAAAAAACAGCATGATAACCTTGAGAAGTCAGAAGAAGCAATAGGAATAAGGGTACTAATTAAACAAAAAGGATGTTCTGGCTTAAAATATGATATTGAATATGCATATGATATTCGTCCTTTAGAGTCAGTAATTGAAGAAAGCTGCAGTGATGGCCAAAAAGTCAAGGTGTTGATCGATCCAAAATCTATCATGTTTATCCTTGGCTCTGAAATGGATTACGTAGAGGAAAAACTCTCGTCTGGTTTTGTTTTCAAAAACCCTAATGAGAAAGGAAAATGTGGTTGTGGAGAGAGTTTTCATGTCTAGCAACTATTTTACATTGTTTGAAATTGAACCTGCTTTCAACATCAGTTTTGATGAGCTAGAGAAAAAATATATTGAGCTCAGCAGAGCTGATATAAACGAAAGGCAGTCGAAAAACATGGAAAATATAAACAAAGCTTATCAAGTGCTCAAGTCACCACTAAAACGTGCCGAGCATTTGCTGGATCTTTTGGGGGTAAAAAGCCAAAAAGGTCACCTAAGCTCTGAAATATTGAATGAATCAATGGAAATAAGAGAGTACTTACTAGACTGTGATGATCTACAATTTGCAAGTAGGATGATTGATGAAAAAATAAAGGGTTGCACCAAAAATCTAATTAATGCTTTCGCTACAAAGAATTTTGGTGAAGCCGCGATGCAAGTTTTGAGATTGAAATATTTATACAAGTCACTTGAGGAAATGAAGAAAAATGCGGCCAATACAAATTTCTGAGCCAAATTCAAATGAAATAGTGTTTGGTATAGACCTCGGCACTACCAATTCTTTAATTGCTATAGTGAATAAAGCTGGTGACGTGGAGATATTTAAAGATGAACAAGGAAGAGAACTGCTACCTTCTGTTCTTTCATGTGAAAACAACATATTGAAAACCGGCTACGATGTTGGCTCAGGTGCAATTTACTCGATAAAACGTTTAATGGGTAAAAGTGTCAAAGACTTGCACAAAGAAGGCATCAATTTTGAAATAGACGATGAAAGTGAAAAAGTTATTAGGATAAGATGTTCAGAGGAAAAGTATCTCACTCCTGTTGAGATATCTGCTGAGATATTGAAAGCTCTATGTGAGAGGGTAAAAAAGTCTACGGGGATGGAAGTAAAAAAAGCAGTGATTACTGTACCAGCTTACTTTGACGACTCAGCACGTAATGCAACTAAGTATGCAGCAAAATTGGCTAGCATAGAAGTCCTTCGCCTCATTAATGAGCCAACTGCTGCAGCGCTTTCTTATTCGATTGAGAAGAACAACAGCAGTGGAATATATGCAGTTTATGACCTCGGTGGCGGAACGTTTGATATTTCAATATTGAAATTACACCAAGGAGTGTTTCAAGTTCTTGCAGTTGGTGGTGATACCAAACTTGGTGGTGATGATTTTGACCATCTGCTAAGCTCAATCGTGCTTAATAAGTATAGAGAGCAGGTAGGTTCAAGCGAAAGTGTCATCCCAGTGCCCAGACACTGGGATCCAGAAAACTTGATTGCAAATGAACATGCCATGCAATTGTGTAATAAGAACTGGGTTTCAACGTCAGCTGCTTTCATGACAGGACCATCACTTACTGAATTACGTACTGTAAAAGAATACCTAAGTGAAAATACGTCAGGCACTTTTGAATTCAACATCAACGGCGAGTTGTTTGAATGCAAAATTACCAAAGAAGAATTCGAGCAAGCAATAAGTCCTTTGGTTAGTAAGACTGTCAATATAGTCACTCGTACTATAAACGACATAGATCTTAAAATTGATGACATAAAAGGAATAATTTTAGTTGGTGGTGCAACTAGAGTGCCATTAGTTCACGAATCACTAGTCAAGCTCTTTGGCAATAAGGTACTGAATGATGTAGATCCAGACAAAGCAGTTGTTATTGGGGCAGCTTTGCAGGCTCATTATTTAACTTCAAGCTCAAAAGATAGGAACATTCTCTTGGACGTTTTGCCTTTATCACTTGGTATAGAAACTATGGGAGGAATAGTTGAAAAGATCATACCAAGAAACACGCCATTGCCAGTTTCAGAAACAAAAGAGTTTACAACTTATGTCGATGGGCAAACGGCAATGAAAATTCACGTTTGTCAGGGGGAACGTGAAATGATAGAAGATAACAAATCTCTAGCACAATTTGAACTCAAAGGTATACCGCCACTGCCTGCAGGTTCTGCAAGAGTTGAGATAGAGTTCACAGTTAATGTTGACGGAATATTGACTGTTACTGCACGAGAAAAAACCACTGGGATTGAGCAAGTAGTTGAAATAAATTCAAGTTTTGGCTTAAGTGAAGCCGATGTTCAAGATATGGTTAACCAGTCAATAAACAACTTTGATGAAGATATGAAGGCTCGTTCTCTTGCAGAAGCTAAAATTAATGGCAACAAACTCATACATTTGATTGAAGGCGATAATAGTCTTTCCTCTGATCAAAGGCTAAAAAATCTACTGCAAAACGCAAAAAAAACTTTACAAGGAAATGATTTGAGTGAAATCAATAGTGCTATTGCCAAGTTAGAAAACTCTTCCTTAGAGTTGTGTGAATTGACAAATAGGTAGAACTTATAC
The DNA here is from genome assembly GCF_023661085.1 of Wolbachia pipientis. GTDB lineage: Bacteria > Pseudomonadota > Alphaproteobacteria > Rickettsiales > Anaplasmataceae > Wolbachia. Next base: position 7,460 of record NZ_JAHDJT010000009.1, on the reverse strand, counting down.
AGCCTTGTGCAATATCCTGTCAAATCTCAGGGCAACAGGTACTCTGAAATTAAATGGCAACCAATCAACTTTGCCTAATTTAAACGATAAACCAACTATGCTCACACGCCCAATTATGTTTTCCATTGGTACAAAACCAATTTCAGGAAATCTACTGTCAAAAGAATTATTTCTATTGTCTCCCATAACAAAAAATTGATCTTTAGGTACATAATAAACTGGAGTGTTATACGATAGACTATTGGAAAAGTTATCTATCAAAATCTCATGTTTTCTTCCATCTGGGAGTGTTTCTATATACCTTGGTATACTGCGACTTGATTCATAATCAAAAAAACTTTCAATTTGTCTTCGCTTTACCTTCTGATCATTTAGATATAATTCTCCCTCTATCATTTGCACTTTATCGCCTGGTATTCCTATTACTCGTTTAACAAATCTGATGCTATCGTTTTTCGTAGGTTTAAAAACTATTATGTCACCACGCTCTGGAGGGGTATAAAAGATCCTGCCGCTGAAAATATTAGGAGAAAATGGAAAGGAGTGCTTACTGTAACCATATGAATATTTACTGGTAAAAATATAATCTCCTTCAAGCAGAGTGCTTTTCATCGAACCAGAAGGGATATGAAATGGCTCAAATAAAAAACTACGTATTGATAGCGCAATCAGTAGTAAAAAAAACAATGAAGATAAAAATCTTCCTGTTCTTGTTACCCAATTTCCTCTTAATTTCTCCAACTTTGTTTTTCTTATAAATTAAGCTTATTGTAACACATAAAAGTGGTAATGTGAAATTTTACTCGTAGGCGTTATTTCTAACCTCGTAACCTGTGCAAACTTTCGTTTATAATAGCTTCACTATGCCTTGAAATCAACTATACTACCGGATGTTTAAAATCACAGAAAGGTACCACTTCAGCGAAATGGATAGATAAGATGCTCTAAAAAGGTAATCATAGGGTAAAAGTGAGCTCACAACAAAAGGTGTCATCCAAGTAGCTGACACTGGGATTACACCGTCTGTTGCGCAAATTACCTGCTAATTACAATGTTCGTGCAGCTATGTGTCAGCTACTTGGACGACACCCTTCTGGTGGCCTGCACCACCTGGGCAAAAGTAGGTAATAAATTCTATTTACTCGATGTATATCGTGCAAAACTCGAGTACCCAAAACTTAAGGAGCAAGTTTTGTCCTTAGTAGCAAGATGTACACCACACGCAATTTTGATCGAAGCCAAAACGAGTGGTCAACAATTGGTGCAAGAGCTAAAAGCAAGCAGTGATTTGCCAATCATCAAAATAGTATCATATCACACACATATGATGATAAACTCGCTCGATTCCACCCCGACTATAGAGTCTGGAAAAGTTTTTCTGCCGCACCAGGCAATATGGCTCAATGACTTTGAGTATGAAATTTTAATGTTTCCAGAAGCACATCACAATGACCAAGTCGACAGCAACGTGCAATATCTATAGTGGATAAGAGAAAGCATCTCTCAGGTCGCAACTATACCAACATTGTGATTTTGGCCTGAAAGAAGGATGTCGTCCAAGTAGCCGATGCTTGGATGATAAGCTACTTGGTGTATTTTTGTATCCTTGCTAAGGTGCTTTTGGCCGCTTATAGATAAACTATAGGTACTTCGTTTTTTGTAAGCTTTCTCTGTCTTTGGTAATTTGTTTTAGCATAGATAAAATAAACTGTGTATTTTTTTAATAAATTGACTATGCTAAAAACATGCAAAAACGCTATGCAACTGTTTGTCTTATATTACTTCTTATAATTGGCACATTATTTTTAGTGCGCCCTATGATTTTTCCATGCTTAATATCTATCGTTGTTGCATATTTATTTAATCCGCTAGTAGTAAAGTTTGAGGAGTATAGAATATCACGCTTATATTCTGTAATTTTTATAATACTTGTCCTACTAATGATTTCTGTATTAGCTGTTACATTTGTCTTACCTATTATATATGTTCAAATCACCTCGATATTGAATTTTTTAGTCAGTAAAGCACCTTCATTAAATCTCAAAGTTATCCCATCTGTGTTAGAATTTTTCAATATAAAAACAGAAGATGGTTTGTTTGATCACTTATCTGAAAGTCTAGCAAAAGATTACGGCGATTATGTATCTTATTTTGCAAATGTCTTTGATATTACCAGTAATTTTATAATCCAGGTGTTAAACTCGAGCTTTAGCTTAATTCATACAGTATCATTAGTGGTGATTACTCCGGTAATGTTCTTTTATGTATTGCGTGATTGGCCTTTGATTGTAGCAAAAGTTAGTAAATTAGTTCCTGTTCCTTACAGAGAAAAAGTTGCAGATTATTTTTCAAAAGTGGATTTCATTGTATCTAACTACCTAAAAGGACAGGCGAATGTATGCATTTTTATGATGATTTTTTACTCTGTAGGTCTTAGTATAATCGGGTTGAGACATTCTGTTGCTATTGGAGTTTTGTCAGGGACACTAACATTTATACCTTATATAGGGCCATTATTATATACTATCATTGGGTTTTTGAGCGCTGTTACTCAATTCAGTGGATGGTTTGAAAGCACTGCTGTTTTAATATTATTTGGTGTTGGACAATTGATGGATGCAAATATATTGGTTCCTTTATTGATAGGAAAAAAAGTCCATATACATCCAGCTGTAATTATTCTTGGGGTTACTATATGTGCTTCATATTTTGGACTTATGGGTATATTACTTTTTGTTCCAATAATAGCAATGTTTTATGTATCAG
>NZ_JAHDJT010000009.1:0-4684 GCF_023661085.1 Wolbachia pipientis | reverse complement strand
ATATAACCGATAAGTATCTTAAAAGTGAGTTTTATAGAAATGGCTAACAGGTTTTTTGCATTGTAATAAAAGATAGGGAATATCTGATGTACTCAAGAAGAGTAAGTAAATTTTGACGTAAAAGTTACCGTCAGGAACACAAAATGTCTAATGTGCAATTAAATTTATTTAACAATAATCAAGCTGATTATAGTCGGCAAAACTTCATTATCTTAGATGAAAATAAACATGTGTACCACTCAGTCATTGATGATTTATCTTGGAAATGTCTGATCCTTTTTGGACCTAAAAGTTCTGGTAAAACTCATCTTGCCCACATTTGGCAATCGATGAACGATGCAATCTTTATCAATGTGAACAATTTTATAAGCGAGATTAGATATAGCAACGCTTTTATTTTAGAAGATATACAAAACGTTCAAGATGAAGCAATGTTACTGCATTGTTATAACTACATGAAAGAAAATAACAAGAGATTGCTTATTACTTCTTCAACTTCACCAAACAAGCTTAACTTTAAGTTGAAAGATTTAAGTTCTCGCATATTATCAACCATCAGCGTAAAAATTCCATCAGCGAGTGGGGAATTGTTAAGGATTATGTTGATGAAGCGGTTTTCGGATAAACAGTTGAAAATTGATTTGAAAGTGATCGATTATATTTTGGCAAGAGTTGAGCGTTCTTTTTACAGCATTAATGAAATTATAGAAAAGATAGATGATGAATCTATGGGATCAAATGTTACCCTTCCTTTTATTAGTGCCTTATTGAAAAGAGATACTATGTGATTTCTTCTTTTAACAGAGCATATATACTAAAAATTTGTTAACATCTGTAGCACTAATATAAGAGTTACCGTTTAGTTGTGCTAGCGCTATAAAAACATTATATTATAATGGATATAAGTAGATACGACCAAGAAGTGGTATATTATAGCAAAATTCACTTTGCAGGATGCTTTCTACAGATTTGATGTTATAATTTAACTATGGTAAAGGTAAGATCAAATCTAAAAAAAAAATTAAGACGAAGGTTTATTATACTTACTCTGTTGGTAAATGTTTTATTTGTTTCGTATTTTTTATTAAGAAGTACGAATAACATTTCCAATCAAACTATAGTCAAAGAAATAAATATAGGAGCTGAGAATGAAAAGAGAGCAGTTACAGAATAAAAAAGAGAATCTTTACATAACGTATTACATAGATACTTTGGTGTCGGAAAGGTCTGCTACGCAAAATACTTTAGAAAGTTATCGTTCAGATTTACGTCAACTTGAAGATTTTTTGTTGGAAAGTGGCACTACTTTAGTCAGCGCAAGCAAAACTAATATCAAAGATTACGTGAAATCTCTATACGCACAAAAGAAATATAAAAGTAGTTCTGTATCAAGAAAGATATCTGCTATGAAAAATTTTTATAAGTGCTTATTTAATGATGGAATAATAGATTTCAATCCAGCTCCAGCTAATGATGATGAATTGAAAAATCCAAAAGTTTCTCGTCCTTTGCCAAAATATTTGAGCGTCAAAGAAATGCTCTTGTTAATGGATACAGTTAGAAAATCAGCGAGCGAATCGAATAAAGAAATAAACGGTAGGAGGTTATGCGCTATTTTAGACATACTTTACTCTTCCTGCATGCGCATTTCTGAACTGATTAATATGAAGTTATGTGAGGTGTTACATTTAGCAAACAGTAATAACAAAGAAAGTTATATAATAATAAAAGGAAAAAGTGGTAAGGAGAGGCAAATTCTTTTTAATGAGCAAGCGCTGCGGAGCCTTAAAAATTATTTATCAGTTCGTAACAATCTGATTCCTGACGGACAGGAGTCCGATTGGCTGTTTCCAGGTAATAGACCTAATAAGCCGATTACTAGGCAGAGAATCGGTCAACTAATTAAGGAATTAGCAAGAAAATGTAATATTGATGAAAATAAAATCTCTCCACATGTGATCAGACATTCTTTTGCTACTCATCTGTTGGATAGTGGAGCAAGCATTGTGCTGATACAAAAAGTTCTTGGTCATACTAACCTTTCTACAACACAAATATACACTCATGTTGCTAACAAAAAATTGAAGGACAAATTAGCTGACTCACATCCTATTACTCAGACAATCAATAGTTAAACTTATTGTTTTTAATTTGCAGTAGAGCTAAACTCAAGTAAGTTTATCTGAGTTCATGATTTCAGGCTTATTGTTCAATTTTTTCCTTATATTATGGGAGGTGCTCTATACTTCAATTACTCTCCCTATACTCTTCTTTCCTGCACGCATAATAACTATTTTCCTTGCCTGCTCAGTAAAGGTTGTATTGTTCATGCTTCGTTTATTATGTGGAGTTGAATACGCAATTAAGGGGATAGAAAACATTCCAAAGCAGCCCTTTATAATTGCTTCTAAGCACCAATCTCCGTTTGAAACATTTATTTTTATACTTTTATTTAGAAACGCAGTTTTTATTTTAAAACGTGAGCTGAAGTGGATTCCATTTGTTGGTTTGCACCTCATGGCGCTTAGGATGATTTTTATTAACCGCTTGGATGGTATCAGCTCTATACGCTATATTATTAAGTTAGCTAAGATGCGTATAAAAGAAAATAGAAGCATAATAATATTTCCTGAAGGCACTAGAACAGTTGCGACACAAAAAGCAAAATATCGACCAGGTGTTGCAGCTTTATATAGCGTATTATCTGTTCCTGTATTACCAATTGCTTTAAATACCGGTTTATTTTGGCCAAAGAGTATACTTTCTATAAGAAAAAATCCCGGAAAGGCAATAATAGAGATATTACCTCCGATATACCCTGGGTTAAGCAGGGATGAATTCTTGAGAAATTTAGAGAAAGTTATTGAAGAGAAAAGTAGCGAATTGGCTGCAGAAAAAACTAGTATTGCAAATTAGTGAAAAAATTCTATAATAAGGAAAGAGTACAGTGTTTTAGGTATTAATATATGGCGAATCATAAGAGTGCTAAAAAAATGATAAAGGTAATAGCAAAGCGCACTTTGATAAATAAAATGCGCAAAAGTAAAACCCGCACTGCTATTAGGAAATTGGTTGATATAATTAAGTCTGGTGATAAAGAAAATGTCGTTATAGCATTTCGAAACGCTGAATCTAATTTGCACAAGTGTGTGAATAAAGGTGTCATTCATAAAAACACTGCTGCACGTAAAATAAGTCACTTAAATGCAAAAGTCAAAGCGTTGATGACTGCTTAGTGTGGTTAATCTAAAGTTAACTAGGTTAATATATACTCCTCGGTTTGTATGCTTTGTATAGAGTTTGAGTGACCTAAGTGATGGATAAAAAAGCGTTATTAGAATTAAGCAACGGATTAAAGATTGAGCTACCCATATTAAACGGAACAGTAGGCCCTGGTGTATTAAATATTAAGGATTTGTACAGGACAACAGGGTTATTCACTTACGATCCAGGGTTTGTTTCCACAGCTTCGTGTTCTTCCGCAATTACATTCATTGATGGAGATGAAGGAGTTCTTAAGTATAGGGGACATAGTATAGCTGATTTAGCAGAGAATAATAATTTTACTGCTGTAATTTACCTATTACTCCATGGTGAGTTGCCTAATTTAGAGCAACACAAAAAGTTTCTTCTGAAAATAGAGAAATTATCTAAAGTGCCAGAGCAGGTTGTAAACGTAATTAAAGCATTTCCAAAAACTGCTCACCCTATGTCGATTTTAATTACATGTTTTGCAAGTTTGTCAGCACTTTACCATGAGAGACACGGCAACAACGTCAACAGTGAAGATCTAGATTTTGGAATTTCTGCAATAGCGCAAGTTCCTGCAATTGTTGCAATGATATACAGGCATATCAACGATCAGGAATTCATAAATGCCAACAATGAATTGAGCTATAGTGAAAATTTCTTAAGGATGATGTTTGGCGATGCTTTTGATAACGCTAAAAGTGCCCTTTTTGCAAAAGCTCTGGATAAAATATTTACTCTTCATGCTGACCATGAACAGAATGCTTCTACAGCGGCTGTCAGGTTGGTGGGATCAGCCGGTTCTAGTTTGTTTGCAAGCCTTTCTGCAGGAGTTGCTACACTTTGGGGACCGACGCATGGTGGTGCTAACGAGGCAGTTATAAATATGCTAAAGGAGATAGAGCAAAGTGGAGATATAGATAAGTTCATTGAAAAAGCTAAAGATGATAAAGATCCATTCAAATTAATGGGATTTGGTCATCGTGTTTATAAAAATTACGATCCACGCGCACGCATATTGAAGAACGCCTGTAATGAGGTTTTGGGTAAACTGGAACAAAGTAGTGAACTGCTCAAGATTGCAAAAGGACTTGAGAAAATAGCTTTGAAGGATGAGTATTTTGTTACACGCAAGCTATACCCGAACGTTGACTTTTACTCAGGTATAATAATGAACGCCATTGATATTCCTTCGAATATGTTCACACCTATTTTTGCACTTGCAAGAACTACCGGTTGGGTTACTCAGTGGTATGAAATGGCAAATGACAAAGAAACTAAAATCAATAGACCAAGGCAACTCTATGTTGGTAAATAAACCTTCGTGAGACCTCTCGCATAGTTTTTGGCAGCGCTCTAGGTATACAACCATCAAAAACAAAAAAAACTACTTGACAAATTCCTCCAAACCCATTATCGTAAGGTTGAAGTTATT
>NZ_JAHDJT010000099.1 GCF_023661085.1 Wolbachia pipientis | reverse complement strand
TGTCTTTTTCTCCTGTTTGGTAAATTTCTTAAATATTATAGCTTAGACTAGTTGCCTTCAAAAGCAGCTAAGTTGCAGCGTTTAAGGCATAAAAACGCCAATACTGAAAATAAATAATGACCAGGGTTTCTTTTGCCTTTTTCTCGTTTGATAAATTTCTTAAATATTTATTACCAAAGTAGTATCCCAGATCCCAGTATCAAGTGCTGGGATGACAAGAAAAAGGCTACTTGGATGACACCCATAACTTTGTCATTCCAGCGCGTGACGCTGGAATCTAGGAATTTTATTGGGTCGGTGAGTATAAACGTTATGTTAAAATACACCATTTTATGGAAAACTGAGATGACATCGTAGGGGTTAAGATGACAAGAAAAAGGAGCACCGAAATGACAAAAGAGGGTGGCACCTATCTCAGCAGACAACGTTCGCACAAAATTTCAATCCCCTGCAAATTTTTAACCTAAATCAAGGAGGTACATTATGTCAAACAACTTCAATTTCAAAGAATTTTTTCACCATTACGAAGCAGATAGTATGCCAGATGACATACAACGATATCATGTACTATGGAAATCAGTAATAGGGCAGGCAGTAATTGATGCAGCAAGCAACTGTAAAAAAACACAAAGCTTGGTAGAAAAACAGAAAGCAATTTCCTGGTTATCGGATTTTAGTCAAGATTTTGTGCACACATGCATATTGGCTGATTATGACCCGGTATATGTAAAAAATAAAATACAGCCAATTCTAAAAAGCCATACTAAAAAACCAGATAAAGCTTTTCTAGTGAGACTTGCTCCTTTCACCGAAAAAGATATCATTTAGTCTTTTATCTATGGTTTCCTCTATATCCTTGACTAACAGTTGCCTTATCATGGCCACTTTTCGCCTTTCTTGAGCATGGCGCTCATCATTGTAACCATAATGACTGCTACTGCTGTAGCTACTTTCGCTACTATAGTTATAACTACTACCATTTGCTTTACTCCTGTAACTTGCTTTACTGCCCCTTTTGTCTTTGATCATGAACCTGAGTATCTGCATTATTTTTTCCTTTAAAAAAGATTTCCAGCCGGTAATGAGAAGTAATCTATAGAGAAAATGCGGAGCAAGAAACGCTACTAATATTCTAAAATAAACTCCATAACCGAGGTCATCTTTGTTATCGTAATACCACTTGCAATATTCAAACAAATGGTTAAATGCGCTTTTGAAAGAGCCAAATTCTACAGCATACCAAAAGCCATTGCTGAGAAACATGAACGTAACGCTGGATGTATAAAGATATATTATAAGGAGGAATAGCTTGACAACTATGTCCTTTAAGTTGCCCAGTATATAACTTAATAACCTTAATCTATAGAAAAGTGATATCATTTCACACCCTCTTCAATATGGCTGGGGTGGAAGGATTCGAACCTTCGCATGGCGGTATCAAAAACCGCTGCCTTACCGCTTGGCTACACCCCAATACTGCTTACATCAATAACATTATTAACCCAATTAGTAAAAGACTTATTTGTCTTTTCTATAGGTATTATTACAACAGCAGGTTGATCATAAGAATGCATTGCTTCAATTTTTTCTACAACTTTATCAACTTGATCGTTTCTGCTTTTCATAATTGCTACTATTTCACAACTACTATTAATTTTACCTTCCCATAAATAAAGAGAATTCACCTCGGGAAATATGTTTACACAAGCAATTGATTTCTCGTTTAACAATTCTTCAGAAACAGTTTTAGCCTCCTTTAAACTTGCAAAAGTCGTATAAATCAAAACTAAACCACTCATTAGAATCTACATAAACGCATTGCTACTATACTTTACTTAGATTTATTCATCAAGAGAAAGTAGAAAGGACGTTACTCAATGAGTAACGTCCTTGTGGGGAAGGTGGGTGGGTTTGCTTATACTAATGTTTCTAAACGTCCGCTCACTGGCGTAGACTTTTGCTTAGACATTTTTGTAGAAGGCTTTTGTCCCACCAGTTTGTCTAGAGAACCTGCCTTTCTCAAGTCAGCTTGAGTTTTTACGCTACCATTCTTCTCAGTTAACATCGCGTGTGCAGGACTTTGTCTTCCTATTGGCGTAGAAGAACCAGATGAACCTCTTCCACTATCAGGAGAATTACTGCGAGAAGTAGAAGATGATTTTCTTAGTTCTTCCAACTCTTTCGCGAGTGCTTTGTGATCAACTGGCTTAGAAAGACCAGAAGTTGGTGTAGATTTACCAGAAGAATTAGCTGTAACAAATCTACTACCTGGCGTAGATCCACCAGAAGAAATAGGTGAGCTTTTCTTACTACCATAACCACTGGTTGGACTTTTAGGCACAACACTTACATCATCAGAAGCTGAGCTGCTGAAAGCACTACTCGTATGTAAGCTTTTCAAGTGCTTTTTCACGGTAGGATCATTGAAAAAAGCTTCTTCCAAAGAACTTTCTTTAGGCGCATTTCCAACCATACTTAAATCAGGAAGCGAGTTACTTCTAGTTGGTACTTTTGGAGTTTCCACCTTAGTAGGGTCACTAATACTATGACGTCGTGCAACTCCTGGTCTCCTTGCTATTGTTGCAAAATTCTGAGGACCTGAATTAGGGGGAGTACTTCCAGTCTCTACAGGATCTGGTGAGTTGCTAGGTTGCTGAAATTTTTGTTTCAGTGGAGAGAATAATGGTAATGAAAAAGATTTTTTAGGTTTGGCATCACCATAAAACATGTTATTACGCATTTCACGTGAACTCTTAAGAATGCGATCCTCTTTCCTCTTTGCAGCAGCTTCTTTAACTTCACTTCTATCTTCATACTTCTCTCTATCATCATATATTGCTACAGCAAGTGCATTCCTTGTGTCTGCTATTCTATCACGTACAAGATGAGCACCTCTCTTCAGTGAATCTACTGAATGTTCATAACCTTCTTTCACTGGATCCTTAACATACACAGCACCAGCTTTAATTTTACCAGCAGTATGTTTTGCACCTTCAACTGTTTTTTCTGCAGCATATTTGAAGCCTGCTTTTATTTCTGCTCTGTGTTTATATGCTGCGTAAGAAGCACCAGCCAAAACAGCAGCCCCTATTATTGCTCCAATTACGATCCCAATTACTGGTGCTGCAGCGACTGTAGCTGTTCCTGCAGTTGCAATAGCAGGAGCAATTGCTGACCAGTTAGTTGCAATAATATAACCTATCAAGCCAATTACTCCCAGTCCGATAATACCACTATTTAACCGGTTCTGCTTTCTTAATGACTTTATTTCTTTCTCTAACGATTCTATTTTTTGCCCCAACTGGGTTTCAACAGTATTATTTAATGTATTGTTTTCTCTTGGCATTTTAAACCTCACTATTAATTAAATATATTTATATTGTACATCCCCAATTCTTAAATTAGTGTTAATTTGACTGTCAGCGTGCATTTACCTAAGGATAATTTTGCTTGACGCTGGTATAACAAGGATGAAGAGACTGGAGAAGGTGCTGGAACTGTATGAGGTATAGAAAAAGATTGTTTCTTTTACTGACTGCTGTAATTTTAGCGATTCTATTATTAAAAGATTATAGTGGTTTTCACGAAGACATAGTGCACCTCAAAAACGACAACAAGGAATTCAAAAGAAGACCAGAAAATTCCATAGAGTCAACCATATTACATAGAGAAAAGGAAGTGTATGATCATGTCTTCCAATCTGATAATTAATTCGTAAATAAAATAGTCTTGCATTTTTCTACTAAGGAAGTAATATTAGCGTATTAGTTATAGAATTAATCATTATGTTTGATGAGAATAATCCTTGGAATCTTGGAAAGAAACCAATAAGGAATAAAACTCCTGATAATGAAGATATTTTAAATAAAATTATATCCGAGATAAGGTACTTTTTTAATGTCTTAACAAGAAACAGCGGTAAAAAACCTTATTTAATTATTTTTGTTATTTTGTTCTTCTATGCTTGCACTGGCTTCTATATTGTTCACCCAAGCGAGGAAGGCATAGAACTCACTTTTGGCAAATATTCTAACACAGAAACACCTGGTTTGCGCTATCACTTCCCCTACCCTATTGGCAAGGTCTTTAAAGTGAACGTCAAGGAAGTAAATCGTGAAGAAATTGGGGTCAGCAGTTCCTATGGACGCGACACAGACCGCGGTGAAGGTGTGATGCTCACTGGAGATGAGAACATAGTCAACGTCAACTTTGAGGTCCAGTGGCGCGTTAGAGATGCTAAAGATTATTTATTCAAAGTGCGGGATTATACACCTGGTTTTAGTGTTAAAAATGCTGCAGAAAGTGCTATGAGGGAGATAATAGGTAAAAATACAATCTCTTTTGCACTTGGTCAAGGCAGACAAGAAATTCCTATAGATACTAGAACTTTACTGCAACAGATTCTTGATGGATATCAAATGGGTATAGAAATTTTATCTGTCCAAATGAAAAAAATTGACCCACCAGAAAAAGTAATTAGCTCATTTAGAGATGTGCAAAGTGCTCGTGCGGATAAAGAGCGTACTATAAACGAAGCATATGCTTATAGCAACGATATTATACCTCGAGCAAAAGGTGAAGCAATAAAGATAAAACTAGACGCAGAAGCATATGAGAATGAAATAATAAACGAAGCAGAAGGTAATGCAAATCGCTTTTTGTCTCTCTATAAAGAATACAAGCAAAATCCTTCTCTGGTTAAAAACCGTATTTATCTTGAAACTATGGAAAATATTTTCAGTAAAGTAGATAAATTTGTTGTAACTGATGATCTGAAAGGTATGTTTTCTTATCTACCTCTTGCAAATTTGGGAAAATAGTTATGCGCAGTAACATTAAAATTGCTTTTATTTCTGTATTCGTTGTCGTGTTAATCGCCTTGTTTAATTCAATGTTTGTGGTGCAAGAAACGAAGCAAGCAATAGTTATACAATTGGGTAAAGTAGTAAGAGATATTAAGGAAAGCGGTTTATATTTTAAGCTGCCATTTATAAATAACGTAGAATTTCTTGATAAGAGAGTTTTAGATTTAAGCCCTGATAAAACTCCAAGAGAGGTAATAACTGCAGACCAAAAACGCATCATAGTAGACGCCTATGCAAAATATAAAATAGTAGAGCCTATCACTTTTTATCAAACTGTGAGAAGCGAATCAGGATTAGTCAGAAGACTATATCCAATCATAGAAGCTCACATAAGGGAAAACATAGTAAAATTTTCATTAATTAGTTTGTTAAATGAAAAGAGATCAGAAGTTATGCAATTAATCCAGCGCGGAGTTTATTCTGAAGCTAGAAAATTTGGTA
>NZ_JAHDJT010000098.1 GCF_023661085.1 Wolbachia pipientis | reverse complement strand
AATTTTGTCATTGAGCCTGCAGATCAAAAACAAGTTTTGAGTCAAAAATACCCTTGCTTTTATAGTAGCAGGACAGACAAAATTTGTCAAGTAGTTTTTTTCTACTGGATGACATACGCTGCTAACAAAATTTCTGGCTTTTTTGTTGTGTGGGGTTTATCATTTTGATTTAATTTTGGTGAGATTATGTCAGACCTTGCAGAAAGAATGTCCCTAATAAAGCCATCACCTACGATTGCTGTAACCGATAAGGCAAATAGACTGAAAGGCGAGGGGAAAAATATCTGCGTTTTAGCTGCAGGAGAGCCGGACTTTGACACTCCAGACCATGTAAAAAAAGCAGCTATTCAAGCAATAAACGAAGGTAAAACTAAGTATACTGCTGTTGATGGGACACATGAACTTAAAGAAGCGATAATCAATAAGTTAAAAAGGGATAACAATCTCGAATACACATTTAATCAAATCTGCGTTGGTATCGGCGCTAAACAGGTGTTGTTTAACTTATTTATGGCAACGATTAACCCTGGAGATGAAGCTATAATTCCAGCCCCTTATTGGGTCTCATATGTTGATATGGTAAGTCTTTTTGGTGGTCTGCCGGTTGTAGCAAAGTGCAAGCAAAACTTCAAGCTAACACCAGAATTGTTAAAAAGCAAGATAACCAAAAAGACCAAGTGGCTGATCCTTAATTCACCGAATAACCCAGCAGGAATTGTGTATACATATGATGAACTGAAAGACATAGCACAAGTATTGCTTGAATGTCCTCACGTGAACGTTGTTACAGATGATATTTATGAACATATAGCATACGATGAGAGGTTTTTTACTATTGCCCAGGTTGAACCGAGGCTTTATGATAGGGTTTTTGTGGTTAATGGGGTATCGAAAGCTTACGCGATGACAGGCTGGAGAATAGGTTATATTGCAGGTAAAAGTAATGTAATAAAAGCCATTTCTGCGCTGCAGTCTCAGAGCACTTCTAGCCCAAATTCGATAGCGCAGGCAGCAGCAGTTGAAGCTTTAAGCGGCGATCATGGTTTTTTGAAGGAAAGAACGAGAATTTTCAAGAGTCGTAGAGATTTTGTGGTAGAGAAGCTAAGTTCTGCTCCAGGACTATCAGCATCTACTCCGCAAGGTGCGTTCTATTTGTTCGTTTCGTGCGAAGGCTTGTTGGGTAAGAGCACAAAAAATGGTAAAGTAATAAATAACGACCTTGATTTTACTGAATACTTGCTGGAGGACCATTTAGTCGCCGTAGTTCCAGGAGTTGCGTTTGGCCTTGAAAATTTTGTCAGAATTTCTTATGCAACCTCTCAGGAACAACTAGAAATTGGATGCAACAGTATTATTAAAGCATGCGAAACACTAAGTTGACTTTCTGCATTCTCATGTGTAATGTTTTCGTATGTCAGTAGCAAGGAACTAATTTATGGCCTGGTTATATTTATTATTAGCTGGCTTACTTGAAGTTGTGTGGACGACGGCGCTAAAGTATAGTGATGGTTTTGCCCGCATGACGCCTGTGGTAATTATTTTAGTTTGTGCTCCTGCAAGCCTTTACTGGCTATCAGTAGCAATGAAGTCTATTCCCCTTGGAACATCCTACGCAGTTTGGACTGGTATAGGTTCTACAGGCGCAGCGGTGGTAGGAGTAATATTTTTTAATGATCCAGTGAATCTTGGGCGTTTATTTTCTATTGTTTTGGTAGTGCTGGGTATTATAGGCTTAAAAGTGTTTACCAAATAGGCAGCTAAAGGCTAGGTGTGAATATGCCGGGAATTGAGATAAATAGACGCTCATAAATTGTCTATTTTACCACGTCGAGGATATTTACTGAAGTCACCTCAGATTCCTTAATTTGTGAAGAAGGATGTCCTATTGATTGGGCAAGTATATTGCTGATGTTTAACTTATTTTCTTCATTTTGCTGGATTAAATTAATATCATTTATTTTTTTCACCAAACCTTTTCCTTCCTCCAGAATCTTTAAATCACTTTCGTTGATATTATGTTTGCTAAATCCCTCGACGATTCCCTTTTTTGTTTGGTGGGTATCCAAAAATGTCGACACTTGCTGCTTAGCAATAGCGTGAAGTAGTTTTTTATTGGATGTTAACTCTCCATATACACTCTCTAGACTAATGTCTAAATGTTTTGCTTTGCTTACAGCTAGCTTTATTGTCTCTTCTACTTTGCTTAAAAGTTCTCTATATAGTTTATCATATCTGTTACCCGTATGAGCAGCAAACGTTTGCTCGATGTATTTTGTTAGGTAATTTTGTAGCGTGTTGTTTTTTGTGCTTGTACTCATTGGCTCACCTTTGCTTGACGTTATATTGACCATTATACATGCGGAAAGGTTAACATTGAGTTAACTAGAACGTTTCTGATACTAGGCTTTATCAAAAATTATACTATTTTAAATATAATTGTTCCCATTTTTAGAAATGCCCTCTTCATGTTCAAGCAGCTAGTGCTGGAAAATTTAGTTGATACATAGTTGCTCATTTGCTATAAATTTAACTATACTAAGTTTTAGCAAATTAAAAATTTGTAAAAAGCTATTTTTTATAAACCTATGATTTTGAATTTAAGGTGAGGTTGATGCTACAAAGAAACTTTTTAATATGGTTGCTAGCATCCCTATTTTATGCATACCAATACATATTACGTGTGATCCCGAATATAATCGCACCTGAATTAATAACAAAGTTTAAAATAAGTGTTACAGATGTTGGTCAATTTGGTGGGCTGTATTATGTAGGCTATACGGTTGCTCACATACCTGTTGGTCTTTTTCTTGACAGATCTGGCCCAAAACTTGTTTTGCCTATATGCACTATTTTAACATTTGTTGGAACACTACCGCTTATATGCTTCAATGAGTGGTATTACTCAATATTCGGTAGAATAATCGTTGGAATTGGATCGTCTGCTTCGGCAATTGGGATCTTTAAAGTTGCAAGCATGTATTTTTCACAAGAAAAATCAGCAAGAATGGCCAGTTTATCTATAATAATAGGGCTACTGGGAGCTATTTATGGTGGATTACCCTTGGACTTCTTACTCGATAAATTTGGTTGGGACTATGTTATTTATACCTTCTCAGCGTTTGGTTGTTTGCTTGCTTTGCTGTTATTCTTTGTAACGCCAAGCAGTAATGCACAAGAGAATGCAAGTGACAATGTACTTCAAGATTTGAAAACTGTGCTCTTCAACAAACATATCATTCTGATCAGCTTTTTTGGTGGCCTAATGGTTGGTCCATTAGAAGGTTTTGCTGATGGCTGGGCAAAAGCATTCTTGTGTGAGATGTATCAAATGACCGGAGATCTAGCGTCTTCGCTTTCTTCTCTCATGTTTATAGGTATGGGAGCTGGAGCATTCTTTTTGGCTTACCTGCTGGAAAAATGTCCAAACAGGCATTACGAAGTAATTATTGCGTGTTCTTTTGCAATGATCGCTAGCTTCCTTTTGCTTTTTACACGAGCTGGTGGCCTATATGTTGTGCTGCCTGCGCTTCTTGTTATCGGCTTTGCATCTGGATATCAGGTAATTACCATTTACAAAGCAATAAGTTATGTAAGCAATAACTTGGTGGGCTTGGCTACGGCCGTATCAAATATGATAGTTATGGTTTTTGGCTATTTTTTTCACGTTGGAATCGCAAAAATAGTAGATTTGTATTGGGACGGAATGATAATACAAGGAAATCCTGTGTATGGTGCTGGATTGCTGGTAAAAGCAATATCGATTATTCCTATATGTCTACTCTTGGCTGCTTTTGGTTTTGTGTGGTTAAAAAAACGATCTTAAAATTGCTTGTAGCGAACATACATTTTAATATCATTGAGTTAAACGAAGTTTGATCTATGGCAAGTGTTTCGGAAAAAATCTGCAGTCTTAGAAATGGTTTAAAGTCTTTTGATGACGAAATTTATCAATCTATAGAGAAGGAATTGCAGCGTCAAAGGTCGCAACTGCAACTGATTGCATCAGAAAATTTTGCAAGTAAAGCAGTGATGGAGGCACAAGGCTCTTTTCTGACTAATAAATATGCGGAAGGTTATCCAGGGAAAAGGTATTACTGTGGTTGTGAATATGTGGATGAGGTCGAAAGTCTAGCTATAGAGAGGTTCTGTAAACTGTTTGGTGTTAAATTTGCGAACGTTCAACCTCATTCTGGTTCTCAGGCAAATCAAGCAGTGTTTGCTTCATTGCTTACTCCGGGCGATACGATACTTGGATTATCGCTAAGTTGCGGTGGACACCTAACTCATGGTGCAGCACCAAGCCTCTCTGGTAAATGGTTTAAGTCGATTCAGTATGCAGTCAGCAAAGACACTTATCTGCTCGATATGGACGAGGTAGAAAAGCTGGCACTTGAGCATAAGCCAAAACTAATCATAGCTGGTGCTTCCGCTTATCCAAGAAAGATAAACTTCAAGCGTTTTCGCGAAATCGCGGATAAAGTTGGTGCATATTTGCTTGCTGATATTGCTCACTATGCGGGACTTATTGCAGCGGGTGAATATCCATCACCTGCTGGATATGCGCATGTTATGACTTCTACGACTCACAAAACTCTGCGTGGTCCTAGGGGTGGAGTAATAATGACGAATGATGAAACGTTACATAAAAAAATTCAATCAGCGGTTTTCCCAGGGCTACAAGGTGGGCCGCTTATGCATGTAATAGCTGCAAAAGCTGTTGCATTTAAAGAAGCATTAGCGCCAGAGTTTAAAACTTATAGCAGAAAAGTTGTGGAGAATGCAAAAGTACTAGCTCAAACGCTGCAAGAGCATGGACTGAGCATTATAACCGGTGGCACTGACTCTCATATAGTGCTAGTTGACTTAAGACCACAGAAATTGACCGGAAAAGACGTTGTAGATAGCCTTGAAAGGGCTGGTATTACCTGCAATAAAAACTCTGTACCATTTGACACAGAGAAGCCAACCATCACTTCAGGGCTGCGTTTTGGCACTGCTGCTGAAACAACACGTGGACTTGGGGCAGAAAATTTTAAAGAAATAGCAGACTTAATAAATGAGATAGCTCAAGGACTAATCAGCAAAAATAGCTTAAATGTCGAAAAAACAGTAAAAAGTAAAGTTGAAAAGATTTGTAATGATTTTCCTATTTATTAACTCTAGCAATTTATATGATGTCATCCGAGTAGTTCATAGAAACAGAACAAAAAACTACTTGACAACCTCCGCCGTTACCCTTATAATGATACTGAAGCTATTTATTTATCTTCGCAATCTGTGCAGGTTAATGACAAAAAACTTAGGGT
>NZ_JAHDJT010000097.1 GCF_023661085.1 Wolbachia pipientis | reverse complement strand
GTTCTCTTGTCATTTTAACCTGTACAGATTGGGAAGTTAAACAAATAGCTTCACTGCTATGATAAGGATAACGGCGAAGGTTGTCAAGTAGTTTTTTTGTTCCGTAATAACGAAAAATACAGAAGTAAAAATTTTATGTTGATTTTACTATATTCATTATTAGTATAATTGGCATAATCATAAGTATGGTAAAGCCAATGAAAGTTAATTTATCTAAAAAAAATAGTGAGAGAGTCTTATCAAGTACAAAATGGGTTGCCAATGCTGGCCAAAACTATCTCGCATCGCTAAGTAGTAGCGCCAAACCAACTAGTACCTGGAAAAAGCTAGTCAACGCTCTTTTACTTGTTCCAATTATCGTGCCCACTGCTGCAACAATAGCATCAATTGTGTGTGTCTACCTTTTTTTGAATGCTGTTAGTGCTCACAAGAACGATTCTAAACTATCCAAAATACTAAAGTTTACAGCTAGAATCCTCATCTATATTGTTGCTGCTATAATTTTAATCCCGTGTATTATATCAAATCTAATGACTTCACTGATACCTGCGCTTATTTTTTATTACATCAATAGAGATTTCTTCAATCAAAAAGATACAAGTATAGAAGTAAATGAAGTCAAAGTGAGAAGTGAAGAAAAGTACAAAAAACGCATAAAAGAAGAAGCTGATAAATTGGAGCAACAGGATGATACAGATCAGGATCAGTCAGATATAGAAGTAATATCCCGAGTAATGAAAGATAAACAAGCTATAGATCGGATTGTTGTGGCAAGGATTGCAGATGGCGATATCAAAGATGGCAAAGGAATGATACGAACAACTGCAAATGACCAAAATGTTACTATAAAGGGAATCATTGCTGGAAATCTTCCTGATGAAACAGAAGGTTTTGCTGCTGGTTTTGGCTTGCAATGTAGTCTTACTGAAGGTGGTGTAGATCTTCAATGTAGTTTTAATGCACGCACTGAAGCTGATAAGAAGCAGGCAATTGAAAGCCTTAAACAAAGTGAGCCAGCACGCAATTTGCTCTCCGACGATGGTGGCATATTGTCTATAGAGCAACACGGTAGCACACAACGGAAATAGGTCATATACAAGCTTGTAGTGATAGTGAGGTTTTATGAACATATCACAATAAAAAATCAATCCACCTAATTTTTATTAGTCAGCACACTAACTATGAAACAGTCTATATTACCATCAAAGACGGAATTTATATTGCCCACCTCATATCCGGTTCTTAAATCCTTCACCATTTGATATGGATGCACAACATATGATCTGATTTGATTACCCCAGCCTATGTCGCATTTCTTGCCGTATTCTTCAGCCATTTCCCGCTCTTTTTTTTCCAGCTCAATTTGGTATAAACGTCCTTTAAGCAATCTCAATGCCTCATGCCTGTTTTGATGCTGGGAACGGCTATTTTGGCATTGAACTATGACACCTGTTGGAATATGCGTAATGCGCACTGCGCTTTCAGTTTTGTTTACATGCTGACCGCCTGCCCCTGAAGCGCGGTAGGTGTCGATCTTTAGATCCTTTTCATCTACAGCAATATCAATTGAATCTTCTATCACCGGTGTCACCCCTACGCTTGCAAAACTGGTATGACGTTTGCTGTTTGCAT
This sequence comes from Wolbachia pipientis, assembly GCF_023661085.1. Classification (GTDB taxonomy): domain Bacteria; phylum Pseudomonadota; class Alphaproteobacteria; order Rickettsiales; family Anaplasmataceae; genus Wolbachia. The sequence goes on along the minus strand of NZ_JAHDJT010000097.1, from coordinate 3,785 downwards.
CAAATGGTGATATTCTGACCAGTCTGTGAATACCACTTTCGCTTTTTGCCCATCCATAAGCTTTTTCTCCAACGATTTTTATCGTTGCAGATTTTATGCCAACCGATTCTCCCTCCAATTTCTCTACAACTTCAACTTTAAAGTTGTGATAAATCTCTGCCCACCTCATATACATACGCATGAGCATTTCAGCCCAATCATTGCTCTCTGTTCCGCCAGCTCCTGAGTGAATTTCCAAGAAACAGTCATTATTATCTGCTTCGCCAGTAAATAAAGATTCTGTTTCCTTGCGCTTGATTAATTTCTCTAGCTTCACTAATTCATTTTCAACTTCAGAGAAAAATTCCTCATCATTCTCATCAATAGCAAATTTCATTAGGCTGATAGCATCGTTGTAATCACTTTCTAACTTTGAAAATGACTCAACATCATTTTTGATTTTAGAACGTTCTTTTAAAATTTCTTGTGCTTTTTGGTTGTCCTGCCATAGATCATCACCTGTAGCCTGAGATTCTAGCTCTGCAAGGCGTGATTTCAATTTTTCTATGTCAAAGACACCTCCTAATGACAGAAATACTCTTACCTAAGCTCTGAAAGTGTTCAAAAATTTCTAAATAAGCTTTCATTATGCTTTAGATTTTAATATATTCACTATCAATAGCAATAACAGTACACAAAACAGAAATTTAACCATATAGTAGTTAATTTAAAACAATCTTATTATACTCTAATGTTTAAAGGGATCAAGCATGTATATGTATTAAGAAGTAAGGTGAAGATATGAATATTGAAGTAAATTCCCACTATGGCTTAGGTAACAAGGCTATTGATGACCTAATCGAGTCACTTGATAATGAGGAGCTAGAAAACGTTCGCAATATCGTAAAAACAATAGATAGCGTTCAGTTAGCCTATTTTTTATCTACTTCAATCAGTGACCACAGGGAAAAATTAGTTAGTATCCTAGATCAACATTTGTTAAGTGATGCCCTAGTGCATGTAGTACCAGATTTACAAGTGGAAATTATAGAAACATTGGGAGTAGAAAATACGGCAAAGTTACTCACTCTTCTTGATGTAGAAGACATAGTAACCATAGTGAAGGACTTGGATAGAAAGTCTATAGAAAACATACTTCACTATTTGCCCGACACAACTCAAAAGTTAGTAGAGGAGTTGTTATCATACCCAGAAGAAAGTGCAGGAAGGTTGATACATAAAAACATGGTTATAGCTCCATATTATTGGACAATAAACCAGCTAACAGAATTCTTGCGCAACTATAGAAAAATACCAGAAACATTCCATCAGATTTTTGTCATCAACTCAAAATTAGAACCTATAGGTAGTGTTAATTTAAACAAGGTAATATCTCATTCGGGAGAAACAACAATAAAAGAGATAATGAGCCAGGAGATAAAGATCATCAAAACTGGAGTGGACCAAGAAGAAGTTGCAAGAATATTTAAAGATTACTCTCTATTATCCGCTCCAGTAGTAAATAAGCGCGGTAAAATCATCGGTGTGATCTTAATCGAAGATGTAATAAAAGTTGTCCAACAAGAAACAGAAGAGGACGTACTAAAAATAAGCGGTGTGTCATCCAAAGCTGATATAAATGCCCCTATACATAAAACTATAATTCAAAGACTACCTTGGTTGTTGTTCAACCTCTTAGCCGCAACGATATGCTCTATAGTAGTTGGCTTTTTCGACAACGTAATAAAGAGTTTTGTAGTACTGCCAATAGTTATGCCAATAATTGCGTCGATGAGCGGAAACGCAGGATCCCAAACAGTAACACTCACCATCAGAGCAATCGCAACAAAACATTTAACTGAGCAAAATGCAAACAGAATACTGATAAAAGAGTTTCTAATAGGTCTTATAAATGGAATAATTCTATCTACTATTTCACTCGTAGTATTAGCAGTGAGATTTCACAGCTTCAAAGTGGAGATCATTTTTGTAGCTTCCATGATTATGATGTCGATCATTGCAACATTTATCGGAACTTTCATTCCTATAATGCTCCATCGTTTAAAATCCGACCCTGCAGTTTCCTCTTCAATTCTAACATCAGCAACAACCGATATTCTTTCAGCTTTTATATTTCTCGGTTTAGCTACGCTCTTCCTGCTAAATAGCTAAGCCTTTCTAAAGCAAACCAGGTGCACAGCTTCAACTATATCTTCCGCTTGCGGTAATGCTTTTTTCTCCAAATTTGCAGCATAGGGTAAAGGAACATCCTTACCTGTTACGCGTACAACTGGAGCATCAAGATAGTCAAATCCCTGCTCCATAACCGTAGCCGAAAGCTCTGCGCCGATTCCTGCAAATGGCCAACCCTCTTCTACGCTGACCAATCTATTAGTTTTCTTGATAGAGTTAATAATAGTTTCAGTATCAAGTGGCCTTAAGGTTCTCAGGTCAATAACTTCAGCTTCTATACCTTTACTAGAGAGTAAATCTGCTGCATTCAAAGCATCCATTAATTGCAGTGAGAAAGCAGTGATAGTCACATCCTTTCCTTCCCGTATAACAGCAGCCTTGCCTATCTCAAGTAAATAGTCTTTATTCGATAGCTCAGAGTCAGGAACTTCGTGCTCATGTCCATAAGCAATCTCGTTTTCTAGAAATATCACTGGATCCGGATCACGAATTGCAGCTTTAAGCAGACCTCTGCAATCGGAGGCAAAATAGGGTGCTATTACTTTTAATCCTGGTACATGCGAATACCAAGATGCAAAGCATTGAGAGTGTTGTGCAGCAACTCTCGCTGCAGCGCCGTTTGGTCCACGAAATACTATAGGGCATCCAAGTTGTCCACCTGACATATAATTTGTTTTTGCTGCAGAATTTACAATCTGATCGATAGCCTGCATAGAAAAATTAAAAGTCATAAACTCAACAATTGGCCTAAGTCCAGCAAATGCTGCTCCAACAGCAAGACCAGCAAATCCATGTTCGGTAATAGGTGTATCAATCACCCTATTCTCTCCAAACTCTTTTAGCAACCCTTTCGTTACTTTATAAGCACCATCATATTCTGCGACTTCTTCCCCCATGATAAACACATCAGGGTTATTTTGCATTTCTTCTCTGATTGCTATGCATAAAGCTTCTCTCACGCTTAAAGTTGCCATTTATAAACTTTTATAGATTAACTAAAGTAACTATATCAAAGTTACCAGGGACTAGTAAAGCAGATATTGCTACAAATTAAACCTCACCAACACCATGTTGTACCAAGCCTTCAATAGCTACTCCTTTCAATTCAGTGGTGGGTTTTGACATTGTGTATGTAATGCCGCTAGCTACCAACGCAGATGTTACAGAAGTTGTAATCATCGATAGAACAAACAATCCTGAAACAATACTAAGGATAGAACCTACCATTGACGTTGTTACAAGGCTTACGTAGGCAATTTTTGATAACGGTGGCTTTTTTTCTACTTTTTTTAATGACACTTCATTTGTTTTGGAATGCTGATTTTTTGTTTCTTTCAATACATTCCTATCTAAGTCTTTTTTACTCTCAGCTTTTTCTTGTAAAAGTTTTATTATCTTATCGTTATGTACGCATTTAGCATAAAATAAAGGAGTACATCCATCTTTATCTTGTACTTCAAGATTTGCCCCTCTTTCCACTAGGCACTTTACTCCCTTTGTACGATTAGAGATAACAGCACAATGTAAAGGAGTAAACCCATCTTTATCTCGTGCTTCAAGGTTTGCCCCATTTTCTAATAAATACTTTATTGACTTTGCACTATTGCGGGCAG
>NZ_JAHDJT010000096.1 GCF_023661085.1 Wolbachia pipientis | reverse complement strand
TATGTATATGTTTCCATCTACAACTTCATCCTTTCCATTAATTCTCATTGAAAAGTTTCCTTTGAACCCTATTTCTCTGTCCAAATTGTAACTTTTAACTAGTGTAGAAAACTCGTTAAATAGCCCTAACTTTAGGTTATAGAATGTTCCATACAAATTTAGTAAATTATTGCGGTTTTTTATCGTAATGGATAAATCATCTAGAAATCCTTTATCTTCTTTTGTATGGACACGAATATCCAAAACATTGAAATCTTCCCCCTTCCCTGCATATGCTTTATCAATGAAAAATTCACCTTCCGTGCTTTTATTGATAGCAATGTTAGTAATTTCAATCTTTGAACCCGCATTTAAGCCAAAAAAGAATTTCCTTACTGCTTTCAAAAAATTTTTCGAATTAAAATCAACTGCCTTGAAGTCGTCTTTTTCCTGGTTGATATGCACATAAACATTATCAGCCGAGACTTGAGAGAAATTTACACTGGTTTGTAACAAAGAACTGAACTTAAAATGCACAAAAAGGTTAGGAACTTTTATAGTAAAGCCAGGATTCACTATTTTTAAATCTGTAATGACTAGATATGGATCTATGCCATCTCTTTGCCAAATAACTAAAGTACTCTCCATATTGACGTTTGAGTTGGCAAATGCTTTCGATATCTTATTCTTTAAGTAAAAATTGACATAACTAATATTAACTTCCAAAGGACCCTTATCTTTGAAAAAGATAAAGAAGCAGAGCGTAAATAATAAAACTATAGAAAATAATATGGTGATTTTTTTAAGCATCGATTATTGCTTTTCTTGCTAAACTATCAGCCTCCTCATTATATTTATCGCCATTGTGAGCTTTAACCCACCTCCAATTAATCTTGTGTTGTAAAGCAATGTTATCCAATTCTTTCCACAACTCCATATTTTTTACTGATTTTTTACTACTTGTCTTCCAGCCATTCACTTTCCACTTATTTATCCACTCTGTTATACCATGTTTGACATAGAAACTATCCGTATATAAATTAATATTACAAGAAAATTTTAACGCCTTCAGTCCATTGATCACTGCTGTTAACTCCATTTTATTGTTTGTGGTATTTTCTTTCCTACCATAAACATCCTTTCTATGATTTTGAAATAGTATAATTGCCGCCCATCCTCCTGCTCCAGGATTACCAAGGCACGCTCCATCCGTATATATTGTCACTTCCTTTTTATTCATCCTTAATTATATGAATTAATAAAGTATATAGCTGCTTTTACGAAAGCACAATTTCAATGAAGCACATGGATACAAGGCATTTAAGCTGTACCCTTAAATTTTATTATAGAAACAAAGAAAAGCGCAACAACGAACACTATTAGAAGGAAAAACAAAAAATAGTTTTTATGTTTCTGCCGTTCTTTCATAGCTAAAACAAATCAGTAGAACAAAAAATAATACTAGTAAACAGAAAAAATAGATAAGAAATTGAATAAGAAAACATTTTTTTCTGTGAGCTATGATTTTTGAGCCTTATAATAGATACAGCATACCAAATAAAAATGCAACCCTCAAGGATTGCCAGACTTAGGTAAAATAGAGCCTTTTTCAAAAACAGTGCTGGAAGTAAGCTAGTTAGCACCAGCAACACACTGTAAATTAATATATGTTTTCTTGTTTTCTCTGGGCCATAAATAACATTGAACATTGGAATCGACGCTTTTATATAGTCTTCGGACTTATTTAAGGATAGAGCCCAAAAGTGTGGTGGAGTCCACATAAAAATTATTAGAAATAGAATAAAACTTTCCCAACTTACAGAGTTAGTCACAATTGCCCAACCAATCATTGGAGGAAAAGCACCTGATGCACCGCCGATAACAATATTTTGCGGAGTGCGTCTTTTGAGCCAAATTGTGTATATGAAAACGTAAAATAATATACTAACTGCAAGCAAAGCAGCGGAAATATAGTTCACTGCTATTGCCATAATAAATACCGACAATACTCCAAGGGTTATACCAAATTCGAGCGCGCTCTCTGCAGAAACTCTACCTGAAGGTATAGGACGATCTTTTGTTCTTTCCATGAGAAGATCTATGTCCCTATCGTACCACATATTTATGGCACCTGCGGATCCTGAACCAAGAGCAACACATACAAGAGATATTAGTGCAAGAAAAGGATGAATACTACCTGGTGCAGCAACCATCCCAGCAACTGCAGTAAATACTACAAGATACATTATCCTTGGCTTTAGCAAACGCCAAAAATCCAATATTGTTGATTCAACATTTAACAAAGTACTTGTATACATTCTATTTCACCACTGGCGGTTTTTCGAAAGCATGAAAAGGTGGTGGTGAAGATATTGTCCACTCCAAAGTATCACTTCCCCAAGGATTATTTCCAGCTTTCTTGCCCCATCTGAAGAGGTGTACAACTATAAACACAAAAAGCATAACTGAAATGAAGGACATATATGAACCAATTGAGGACACATAATTCCAAGGAATGAATGCATCTGGATAGTCGGGTATACGCCTTGGCATACCAGCTAATCCTAGAAAATGCTGAGGTAAGAAAGTGATATTGGTACTAATAAAAGTAAGCCAAAAATGTATTTTTCCCAGGCACTCATTATACTGTTTACCCGACATTTTACCTATCCAATAATAAAAGCCAGCGAAGGCTCCGAATATTGCAGCAAGTGACATGACATAGTGAAAGTGAGCAACAACATAATAGGTATCGTGCAAAAGCTTATCTATTCCACCTTGAGACAGAATTATTCCGGTTATGCCACCGCCAACGAACATAAAAATAAAACCTAGTGCAAATAACATAGGGGTTTTAAGCTCAATCGCTCCACCCCACATAGTTGCAATCCAGCTAAAGACTTTAACACCAGTTATAACACCAATGAAAATTGTGCTGGTGCTAAAAAATATGGCAGCATCTTCACTAAGCCCAACAGTAAACATATGGTGAGCCCAAACCATAAAGCCAAACACTGCTATGCCTATCATTGCATAGACCATTCCCATATAACCAAATATCGACCTATGAGAAAAAGTTGACACGATTTGGCTTATGATACCAAACGCAGGAAAAATAATTATGTAAACTTCCGGATGACCAAAAAACCAAAATAGATGTTGAAACAATACAGGGTCACCACCTCCGGCAGGATCAAAAAAGGAAGTACCAATGTTGCGATCAGTGAGCAGCATAGTTATAGCACCAGCAAGCACCGGTAAAGCAACAATTAGCATGAATGACGTTAATAAAACAGACCAAACAAATAGTGGCATCTTAGTTAATGACATACCCTTTGCACGCATGTTAAATATAGTAACTATAAAATTGATCGCTCCAACAATCGATGACATACCAGCAATATGGAGTGCAAGTATGGCAAGGTCAACTCCTGCACTTGGATGGGACATGACTTGTGACAGAGGTGGATATAAAGTCCAACCTGTTCCAGGACCTTCGCCAGCAAATGCTGAAAGGACAAGTAAAATAAAAGATGATACTAACAACCAAAAACTTAAATTATTCATACGGGGAAATGCCATATCTGGTGCACCAATCATAAGAGGTACGAGCCAATTACCAAACCCTCCCATTAGTGCTGGCATTATCATAAAAAACACCATTATTACCGCATGCCCTGTAACCATCACGTTATATAATTGATAGTTATTGTTAAGTATATTAATGTGCATTAGTTGAGTACGAATAACCACTGATAATAATCCACCAATAATTCCAGCTAGTATGGAGAAAATAATGTACAGCGTTCCTATGTCTTTATGGTTAGTAGAAAATAGCCAACGCTTTATACCTTTTGGTACATCACTCATATCTATACTTCCAATTTAACTCACTAATTTTTTATTTTCGATCCACTTATTAAAATCTTCTTTACTTACTGCCTCAACAACAATTGGCATAAATCCATGACCTTGACCACACAATTCATAACATTGCCCATAATAAATACCAGGCTTTTTGACATTAAACCATGCTTCATTTAGTCTTCCTGGTATTGCATCAATTTTTATACCGAAAGCTGGTATTCCCCAACTGTGTATCACATCTCCTGCCGTCACTTGTAAACGAACGTTAGTATTGATAGGCAAAACAACATTATTGTCAACAGAGAATAGTTTCAAATCTCCTTCGCTAAAGTCATCTTTTCCCTTAATATAGCTGTCAAACGACACACCTTGATATTCTGGATATTGATAGCTCCAATACCATTGATGACCAATAACTTTCAGTGTTATGTCAGCCTTTGGTACCTTTTCCTGCAGCTTAATTAATTCAGCGTTTTTAAAGGCCAATATTCCAACAATAATCGTTGGTATAACAAACCAGACGATTTCCAAAAGGATATTATGACTTGTCTTACTTATATCCTTCACTTTGCTCTTACGAAAGCGAAATACTACATAAGCAAGCAGTGCCCATACGAGAAGCATTATTGCAACCATTATACTCATCACAAACGAATGTGACTTAACTACAACTTCCATTACCTCAGTTGCAGGAGAAGGAAATCCAAATTGCCAGGAGGTAGGAGCAGAAGCAGCTGATATACTCGAGTAAAACATTATCAATAATACAAATAACTTTATCATACTTGTTTGCTGTAAAACTAAGTGACATACCGTATAATAGTATATATAAACTTACTATGCAAACAGAGATTAGCAATGATTAATAATTTTTTAGCATTTGATAAGTATAATAGTATAGTACTAATTTAGGGGAAAAAGCATTTACATGAATCTATTTTAAGTTAAAATATTATAATATTTTTAGTTAAGTATTTACTTTAAGTAAGTTCTATAATAAGTTTAATAGTGTCTGTTACTGCTTTTAGGTGTGAGGCTAGAGGGTTATTAGCAGTAACAGACACTATTAAACTTTATGACAAATTTACTCATCTGTAAGTATAAAGACCTGCCTTATATTTTATATAATACACTATACTTTATTAACTAACTTTTAATGCCTGTAGCAGCATATGTAATTTACATATTACAGAAAATAATCATAAATTATACTACTTGTAACCAATATAAAATTCTTTATTCAGCACCATTTCTATTATTTTGGGGTGTTAAAGCACTTGAAACTTGAAGCAAATGCACCTCGGCTTTCCGCAAGGAATAACTGAGTTACTAAGCTCTGTAAACAAAATTTTTAGAGAAGTCAATAAAATCTTATAATAAATCTCAATAGTAAATTAAAAAGTTTCCCTACGATTAGAGGTTTAGCAATTTATTATGTATCTTGTTTGATAACGAAAGTTGGTGTAACCCTTATGCTTAAGAAATTTACCAAGCGAAAAAAGCAAAAAAGGCCCTAGTCAGTATTTATTTTTAGTATTGGCGTTTTTATGCTTTAAACGCTGCAATTTAGCTGCTTTTAACCGCAACTAGTCTAAGCTATAATATTTAAGAAATTTACCAGACAGGAGAAAAAGACAATAAAACCCCGAGGTAGCTAGTTATTCCACTCTCTATTT
>NZ_JAHDJT010000095.1 GCF_023661085.1 Wolbachia pipientis | reverse complement strand
TACACCTAATGATGTATCGGAATCATTAAAATTATTTTCAACGACTTCTAAATCAGTCGAAAACACGTATCGACTTTTCTCAATGGCAAAGGAGAGCTCTTTTCCGCTACCAAATAAATTACGGTCTTTAAAATCAGTTTTAAAAAATGCTCCGCCAGGAAAAGACACACCTCCTCCTAAATATAACGAGGTAGTGTTTTTTTCTTTAATATCTAAGTTAAGATTCACTACATTATCATTAATTGCATAACTATTTATTTTTACTGCTTCAAAAAAATCACTGCCAATCAATTTTCTACGCGATTTTTGAATCTCAGATGTGTTATACGCGTCACCTTCTGCTACACTGAGCTTACTTCTGATCACTTTATCTAAAGTACGGTCGTTACCGTCTATTGTAATTTGATTTATGTAAATCTTTTTACCTGGCAGCACCCTATAAGTTACATCTACAACATTGCCACGTTGTGTATATTCTGGATTGACTTTTGCAAATATATATCCTCTCTCGTTTAAATATTTGTTTATTTTTTCTACCGTATTACTAATTTTAACCTTATCGAATACTTTGTTACCTTCCTCAGTTATTAGTTTTAACATCTCTTCTTTTAGGTTTGGGTCCTGAATTTTAGCTTCAACATCAATTTTATTGCTTCCAAACAAATATTGCTCCCCTTCATCAATCAAAAAAGTTAACACCACTTGATTGTTATTATCAACTTCAGCAATCGGCTGAATACTATTGTTGATATACCCCTTGGACGAATAGAAGTGATCAAGCAACTCTTCGTTGATTAATAAGTACTGTGGTGAATAATGATTTCCATCTTTAAAAATAGCTCTAAATAACTTATTAAATATATCATTACTTTGCGTTTTAATAGCTTGTTCTAGCTCATTTTCTGAGAAGTTTTTATTGCCTATAAATCTTATGTCCTTAATTCTAGATGTTTTACCCTCTTTTATTTTAAAGACTAAGTTAACCCTGTTGCCATCAAGCTTATTCAACTCATATTCAATTTTAGCGCCGATCTTACCGTTGTTTCTATAAGTTGTGATTAAATTCAGTAAATCATTTTGTAATTTTGTTTCAGCAAAAATAGTCAAGGGTTTTGATTGAATCACGTTATTTAACAGTTCTTTGCTTTTAAATAGTTTATTGCCTTTTAATATTATCTTGTTAATTAGTGGATTTTCTTGGACTTTTATTATCAAGTTTTTTTCATCATCGATGTAAGCGTTAACATTAGCAAATAATTTTGTTTTGTATAAACTCTTTATAATTGAATCTATGTCATCGTTATTTACATAACTGCTAGGTTCTAATTTTGTATAGAACTTTATTGTTTGACTGCCAATTCGCTCATTGCCAACGTATTTAATATCCTTTATCTGCGTTTTTTTCTCGTTTTCTAAAGCAACAAGTAGGGTAGGAACAGAGATAAAAATTACTATTAATATATAAAACAGTTTCTTCATATTTATCTTAAAAAAGATGTCTGATATCATTTGAGATCGCAATTGCCATCAGCAAGAACAATACGGTAGCACCAAAAGTAGCTGCATATTTATGATATCTCGGACCCAAATCTCTACGTATAACTGCCTCTATAATATAGTTAAATAAGTGTCCACCATCCAGCAGCGGAATTGGTAGCAAATTAACTGCAGCCAAAGTAGCTGAAAGGATCGCCATGAAATATAAAACCATGCTAAATCCCTTTTTAGCTGATTGTCCTGAATATTTTGCAATTTTTATTGGTCCACCTATTTCATTTATACTCCTCTTACCAACGATAATTTGAAAGAGAGCCTTGATTGTTAAGTACATAGTGTGGTAAGTTTCGCTTACTGACAGGCTTACAGCTCCAAGAAAAGATGACTGTTTTAATCCTGCCATGTTGACTGAAGTAATTCCTATAATTCTTCCTATTGTGGTGTTAGAAGCATCTTTAATTATCGATGGAGTCAGAGTAATTCTATGCTCCTCGTTGTTTCGACTATACTTAATTTCCATTTTCTCCTCAAGGCTTGACCTCATCACGCGCGGAATATCTTCAAAATATTTTATTTTATACTCATTGACCTGTATAATAATGTCGCCTGGCAGTAAGCCAGCTTGCTCTGCTGCGCTACCCTCAATTACATTTTCAATCACTGGTGGAGTGTGATAGTAACCTACTGTGCTAAAGAATATTGTAAAAGCTATAACAGCAAGTACCATGTTTGCAAATGGTCCTGCAAAAACTATTGCTGCTTTTTTATATCGTGGTTTTGTATGAAGTGAATACAACTTTCCTTCCTCAGTCGACTCTTGTTGATTGGCTGGCACGCTTGCTGCATTACTGTCTCCTAACATTTTAACATAACCACCTAGTGGAATGGTACTCAATTTCCATCTAGTTCCAGACTTGTTATGAAAACCAAAGATTTCAGGACCAAACCCTATAGAAAAAGACTCAACTTTAACTTTGCATGCTTTAGCAATAATATAGTGCCCATATTCATGCACAAATACTACAACAGAGATGATTAAAGCAAATGACAAAAGATCATATGCTCCATTACTAAGCTGATGGACAAGATTAGAAATTAATTCCACCTGTATTTTAGATATTAACAAAATGTTAAGTATATTAAAATGCGCCTTGCTTGACAAGTGTTTAATTTAATCTTTAAATTAAAAAAAGTTTAGTAACAGTGGCAGATACCTCTTTATTAAGAAAAAAACTGATGTATAGAAGCTGGCACAGAGGGTGCAAAGAAACCGACGTACTTTTAGGGTATTTTGCACTGAAGTATCTTAATAAATTTTCCCTAAATGAACTAATTGAGTATGAAAAGATAGTTGATCTTGATGATTATGAGTTGTATTGTTATATAACTCGCAAAGCAAACCTTCCTTCCAACTTAGATAGTAAGATAATAGACTTAATTACTTGCTTCATTGAAGCTAATCCTTTATGCACTCAATAATTTTATTTACTCTACTTAACACTTTGGTGTATTCTATTCTTTTCTCGTTTCTATACTTTTCATACTCTTGATTCATTTCGTCCAATTTTTTTGTTAATTCTAAAACTTTATCCTCAAGAGTCAGTGCTGCAAGTAGGAAATTTAATGCGTCTGAGCCCTTACCTCCAGTTTTTTGAGATATAGAGCTAACTAGCTTGTTAAAATTATCAGCAAGATACAATAAATGATCCTTTTTTCCACTTTCACAAGATATTTTGTATGTACTGTTGCGTATAACTATTTCTACTACTTGCATATAATGCTAAAAACTTTTATTGTATAACGTTAACTTACCCCCACTTTCATCTTACTTACGATATAAACTTTTGTTCATTTATTAAATAGGATAATTTTTTACTGCTACGAAAATATGTCTTAAAGTATCGATTTTTTACAAATTTCTGTGACATAAAGTGACTTGTCTCTTTCAAATTATAACTCCTAATTGAAAAGGAGCCAAATCCTCTAATTTCAATTCTATTATGAAGCTTTAATGTACTCGAAAGTATCTCAAAAAATCTGTTGACTATAGCCGCCATAACCATTTTATCTAAGAAAGGATGCTTCTCTGCCACTTTTGTTATTATGTTAGATTTCGTTGCCATTTACACGAAGCTAAAATTACAATCATTTAGCAGATAGTATTATATTATATTCTTCAATGCCCAATACTTCAACTTCTATCCTTTCTGACATAGAAAACTTTTTATTTTCCGGTAGATGCTCTTGATCTATTAAGAGAGTTACATCATTTTCAACTTCAACAACTAGTCCACTATCTTCTCTCTTACCTACAGTAACCTGCATCTTGTCTCCTACCTTGACTTTCTTTATCAGCTCTATAAGTGGATCATACTCCATTTGCTTTATGCCAAGGTGAATTCTTGTTCGATTCACGTTAACCCTTATTACTTTTGCCTCTATTGCATCACCCACATTATACTTTTTTATCTCATCTGAACCATTTTTAGACCAACTTAGATCTTGCATATAAATTGTCCCTTCAACATTTTCATCTATTTCATGATCATCAAAAGTAACAGATATATATGAGCCAGCATTATTTTTAACTTTACCAGAGACAATGGAGCCAGGAGGATATTTATTGACAAATGCTTGCCAAGGGTTATCCACACACCTTTTCATACTCAAGCTCATTCTGTTTTTAGTAGTATCGATACTGAGAATTTTAACAGACACTTCTTGCCCCCTAGTTACAAGACTACTAACTGGTAGATTGCTCTTAACCCAAGTTATTTCTGATGAGTGAACTAAACCTTCGATTCCAGGCTGAAGTTCAACAAATAACCCATAATCTTCTATGCTTGTTATATGCCCCTTATGAACGCTGTCAATCGGATATTTTGACTCTACATCTTGCCAAGGGTTATCTTCTAGCTGCTTTATGCCTAGGGAAACTTTTGCATTTTCCTTATCTATTTTTATAACTTTGACCTTTATAGTCTGGCCACAAGCAAAAACTGCAGATGGGTGACTTACCCTACTCCAAGAGATATCTGTGATATGTAGCAATCCATCTATAACTCCTACTGCATCTGACTCATGAATGCCAACGAATACACCATAATGAGTAATGCTTTTTATTTTTCCTTCTATTATATCACCCTCATTTAAAGACTCTAAAAACTTGGTTTTTTCACCAGCGTGCAATTTTTCTAATACTAACTTCCTTGATACTACGATATTACCCTGTTTCTTATCCATTTTAAGCACGATGAACTTTTGCTCAGTTTCAATGAGGTGCTTGGCATCTTTTACTTGCTTCAGATCCACATGACTCAGCGGCAAAAAGGCACTTATTCCGTCACCAAGATCAACAATAAAGCCGCATTTAATTGAGCGTTTAATAATTCCACTGACTTCAGCTCTTGTAACTGCATCTTCTTCCAGTTTATGCCATTTTTCATCCCTAATTGCTTTTTCACGGCTAAGAACTACATTACCATGATAGTCTTCAATTCTCTCTACATAAACTCTAATTTTAGAACCAACAACAATCTCATCGTTGCAACCAAGCTCCTTGATTGGAATTCTCCCATCAGACTTTAAGCCAACGTCGACTACGATGTCATTGGGATTTACTCGTGTAATGACACCTTCTACTACATCTCCTTCCTTAATTTTATTAATAAAAGAATCTTCAAATAAAATGTTACTTTGATCTTCAAACTGGCCTTGAAATATATCTTCTACGAACTTGTTTGACGATAGTTTTCTGATACTAATCGGTAGATTTGCTGTTGGATCATTATTATTCATGCAATGCGCCCTTCAATTTAAACTTTATTAGAAATAATACATTATATAGTATTAACAACTAGTTACAAGCAGTTTTTTGTTAACTCACTGATAGACTTCTTGCATAAAAAACAGCTTTTGGTAGCGCGCTAGGCATACAACAACTGTCTCCAATAGAAACAAAAACTACTTGACACCCTTCACCATTACCCTTTATAATAAGATTAAAGCTATTTGTTTAACTTCCCAATCTGTACAGGTTAAAATGACAAGAGAACTTG
>NZ_JAHDJT010000094.1 GCF_023661085.1 Wolbachia pipientis | reverse complement strand
ATTTGAGGTACATATAAATAATTAGCCACCGATCGGGGCTTCTTTTGCCTTTTTTCTGTTTAGTAAATTTCTTAAATGCTTATTACTAAAGTAGCATCCTAGATCCCAGTATCAAGTACTGGGATGACGGGAGAAGGGACGCTGGAATGATACCATTGTTGACTGGCAAAACGTCACCTATCCGCTTTCTGTGCAGCAGAGATCGGTACAAGCAGATGGTACTGTGTCGGAGTTAGATATTTCAACTACTGACCTAGTTGTAAATGTGCTTTGGTAAATCTAAATTATGCGTTTCTTCTCCTCTTGATATACTTTCAGTTTTAACTACACTACAAACCCTTTCCTCCCACTCACTTAAGGTAACAGGCTCATAACCCGACTTTCTTAGTATCTTAATAACCTGAGGTAAAGCTTCAACTGTATTTGATTTGTTGTCGTGGTCATGGAACAGTATGATTGCTCCATTGTGTACGTTACTTATAACTCTTTCAACTAAGATCTCTGGTTTATCACCTTGCCAATCTAGAGAGTCGACTGTCCATAATATCGAATACATATTCAATCGATTGGTGTTTTCGATCAAATTATCATCATAACATCCATATGGCGGGCGAAACCATTTTACATCTTGCTCTGTTGCATTTTTAATTGCCGTACTTGTCTTCTCCAGCTCTTGCAATTGTTCTTCACTTGAAAGCGATGTCAACTTTCTATGCGACCAAGAGTGATTGCCCAGCTCATGACCTGCATTATAGATTCTCTTTACTATCTCGGACGTTTTTTTATTTATACGTTCGCCAAGAAGAAAAAATGTCGCTTTTGCTTTATAGTTTTCTAAAACATTGATAATATCGTTTACTCTACTGTTAGATGGTCCATCGTCAAATGTAAGCGCAACAAATTTATCACTGTTATTTGACAATTTTTTTATGTTACTTAAACTTCTGTACGATAGATCTAAATTACAACTGAGCCCGCGGTATGGTAAATTAAAGTTACAACCACCACAGAAAGCTGTGGTTGAGTATAGCAAAAGAAAAACTGTTATTAGCCATCCTCTCAGCCCTGCCATTTTCGTACCTTTCACCCTACCTTACTGCAACCCTTGATCCATGAAATTAGAAGTATCAATTTTCTCTTGCATATAAGCAGCAATAACAGTGTTTATCATCAAAAATGCAATGGTCATTGGACCAACGCCCCCTGGCACTGGCGTAATAGCTTTGACTCTTTCTTTTACTCCATCGAAGTCAACATCACCTACGAGCTTTGTTTGCCCTTCTACATTCACACTATTTATGCCAACGTCAATCACTATTGCCCCTTTCTTTATCCAGTCTTTTTGGATAAAATTTGGTTTCCCAACCGCTGCAACTACTATATCCGCTTTAGAACAATATTCAACTAAATTCCTACTTTGTGAATGCAAAATGGTAACAGTGCAGTCTTCTTGCAACAACAGGTGAAACATCGGTTTACCCACGATGTTTGATCTGCCAATCACGACTGCGTTTTTACCTGAAAGGTTACTTTCAACCAATTTAATTAAATGCAAAGAACCTTTAGGAGTACAAGGTATAAGACAATTTTTTTCACCTTTAACTAATCGGCCAACGTTTTCATCATGGAAGCCATCTACATCTTTTTCAACGCTTACTGTGTTAATTACTCTGCTTGCTTTAATATGACTTGGTAAAGGCAATTGTACTAAAATGCCATGCACAGACGGATCTGCATTTAACTCATTAATTTTTGCAATTAATTCATCTTCTAAAATATTATCAGGCAAAACAATAGTCTCAGAACTTATGCCTATTGATTCTGCTTTTTTTTGTTTATTACGGACATAGACTTGACTTGCTGGGTTGCTACCCACAAGAATTACTTTAAGACAAGGAAAAATGTTGTGCTTCTTCTTTAAAGCATCGATTTTTTGTGATAACTTCTTGCACAGGTCGCTTGCTATTTTCTTGCCGTCAATGATAATTGCCACTTGCTATACTCCTTGCCATTCTCTGAAGCCAGATAATTTGATATTAAATAAACTTAATACTTTGCCAATAGAATGATTTATAATATCCTCCAAAGATTTCGGTTTAATATAAAAAGCTGGCATTGGCGGAGCAATAATTGCCCCCATCTCCGTTAATTTTAACATATTTCGTAAATGACCAAGATGCAGTGGCGACTCTCGCACCATAAGAACTAATTTCCTTCTTTCTTTTAGTGTTACATCTGCAGCTCTTGTTAATAAGTTAGAGGTAACGCCTGACGCAATTTCAGACATTGTCTTCATAGAACATGGAGCGATAATCATCCCTAAAGTTTCAAACGAACCGCTCGCTATTTTTTCTCCTATTTTTTCTTCAGAATAGTAAAAACTTGCAAGTGATGTGACGTCTTCAAGTCTTTCTGCAACTTCATGAGCAAGAGTGGTTTTTCCAGCGCGACTTATTACTAAATGAGTTTCATAGTTGGCATCCTTTAGCACTTCTAAAATACGTACACCATAAATAGAACCAGATGCTCCGCTTATCCCAATTACAATTCTGCTATTCACTTGACTCTTCTTCGCAACTCATTCCCAATGCGCGTTTATAAGTATCAAGTAATATTTCTTGTTCCTCCCTGTCATCATCATCCATCTTTCTTAGCCTGATAATCTGTTTCATCACTTTCGTATCCCAACCGTTATCTGCAGCTTTTGTATATACATCACGAATGTGATCTTGCACATCCTTCTTTTCTTGCTCGAGTTTTTCGATTCTTTCTATATAATCTTTTAACTCGTCGGCTGTTATTTTTACTGTGTCTTCCATAAAACCTAACTAATTAATCGCTGTCATAGTATGATCAGTTTTTACTTGTACTTCAATAATAGTAATAATATTCTTATCTTTTTTCAAAATCTTGAAATGAAAACCATATATGAAAAATTCTTCGCCTTCGTCAGGAATGCGCTCTATCTCATTCACGATCATACCTGCTAGAGTTGTAGCTTCTTCATCAGGAAGATTCCAGTGTAATTGTCTGTTAATGTCCCTAATAGTTGATTTTCCTTCGATATGATATACATTGTCAGATATTTTCTTTATAAAATTCTCCGTGATTAAATCATGCTCATCGGAAATTTCTCCAACTATTTCTTCCAATATATCTTCAAGAGTTACAATTCCCTGCAGTGCTCCATACTCATCAACAACAAACGCAAGATGTTTTCTGTTTTGACGGAAGTTATGTAGTTGAACGCTAAGTGGTGTACTTTCTGGTAAGAAACAAGGTTTTGACATAATTTGGGCAATATCAACCTCCTCTATTTTATTGTCCTTTTCGCGCAAAGCGTTTATTAGATTCTTTACGTGAACTACTCCGACAATGTTATCTGGTTCCTTTTGCCATAAAGGTATCCTACTGTGACTGCTGGTTAAAATTTCTCTTATTAACTCTTCTTTATTTCGATCTATATCAAGAGAAAATAGGTTTCTTCTATGGGTCATAATTTCCGATATCTCTGTTTCAGCTAAATCAAGTATGTTGCTTAGCATATCTAAATCCTGTTGTAACATGGTTCCTTCACTGCGATGAAGAGTAATCATATTACGCATTGCATCCGCTGCAGATATTACTTCTTTGTTCTTATGAAGCCCACATAACTTCAGAATAAGATTGACAATAAACTGAATGCCTAATGTTAATGGAGAAAAAATCTTGACAAAAAACAGTACAAAATAAGTGGAAAATAATGTAAATTTTTCAGGATTTTGCATGGCGTAAGTTTTTGGTAACACCTCGCAAAACAGCAAAATACAAAATGTCATTACAATCGTTGATAGAAATACGCCTTCACTTCCAAAGAAATTTATAAATATTGCTGTAAATAAAGCGGAACAAGTAATGTTAATAATCGTATTGCCGAGGAGCATTGTTCCTATTGTTAATTCTTTTTTACTTAACAAACGATCTATTACCTTGGCCCTTTTGTTACCCTCTAGCTTTAGCTTATTAACGCGAGATCTGCTGATTGAGGTTAGACCTATTTCTGCCCCTGAAAATAAAAACGATAAAATCAATAAAACAAAAATTACCGATAATATTGAAACCAATAACCAATCCATTAAAGTATGATGTTATTGTGACAAAAAACAGAATTAACTTTACATACTATAAGAAGCATTCGCAAGTTTGAAATTTTGTATAGCTGGACTTTATATTTTTTTTAAATATTTATATACCTTTAACCTCAAAAAATGAATTATAGAGTGTATCACACGCTGCATCCACATGTTTATCATGAACAATAAGTGGAGGTGTTATTCTTACTACTCTATTATTCAAAACTTTAGTCATTATTAAACCTTTGTCAAGGGATCGGCTAACAATTTTGTCAGCCAAAGGAGCTTTAAGCTCTATTCCTATTAACAAACCCTCCCCACGAATTTCTGAGATTATTCTTGGAAATTCTTCAGCTAACAGTAGTAATTTTTCTTTTAGATATTTACTAACCCTTCTAACATGATCGAAAAAGCCTTCTTTCAGCGCTATATCAAGCACTGCGTTACCAACATTCATGGCAAGCGGATTACCGCCATAAGTTGATCCGTGAGTTCCTGGAGTAATCGCTTCTGCTATATAATTTCTTACTAAACATGCAGCTAAGGGAAACCCGTTACCCATAGCCTTCGCGCAAGTTAAAATGTCAGGTTCGATTCCTATATTTTGATAATGAAATAAAGAACCAATACGCCCATACCCGCATTGCACTTCATCAAAGCATAAGACCATCTCCTGAGCTTTCGTTATTTCCCTTACTTTGTGAAGGTATTCTACATCCAATGTATACACTCCACCCTCACTTTGTATGGGCTCTAAAAACACAGCAGCTGTTTCATCACTGATTTTTTCCTCTAGCGCTTTGATGTTGTTTCTTGGCACTTTATCAAAACCAGAAAGGAGTGGAGCAAAACCTTCGCGTGATTTTTCATTTCCTCCAGCGGAAATTGCAGCAATACTGCGGCCATGAAACCCCCCTTCGATTGTAATAATGCGGTTGCGTTTTTCTTGCCCTTTTGAATAAAAATAACGGCGAATAAATTTAATTGCAGCCTCTGTTGCTTCAAGTCCGCTTGAACAGAAAAAAATTTTATCCGCAAAAGTAAGTGCTGTTAAACGCTCAGCGAGCCTTTCTTGCTCGGGAATAGTAAAAATATTAGAGCAGTGCCATAATAAATCTGATTGCTCTTTCAGCTTCTCTGCAATATATGGGTGACAATGTCCTAAAGAGGTTGTAGAAATACCCGCAGCAAAGTCTAGATATTTTTTGCCATCTTTATCAAAAAGGTATACCCCTTCTCCCCTAACTATAGGAATTTCAAATCTATTATACGCATTGACAATATGATTCATTTAAGTGCTATAAATTATCCACGTTATACTTAAAATACTCCCTTAGCACAAAGCTTTTCCTTTGCTGAGTTTTAAGTTGTCGTTAGACTTTTTGTATAACCATATAACAAACTTTTAGCAGCGTATGTCATCTAATGGAAACAAAAACTACTTGACAACCTTCGCCGTTATCCTTATCATAGCATTGAAGCTATTTGTTTAACTTCCCAATCTGTACAGGTTAAAATGACAAG
>NZ_JAHDJT010000093.1 GCF_023661085.1 Wolbachia pipientis | reverse complement strand
AATACTGTAAATTGGCGCTATAATAATTTACTGACGCTTAGTTTAAGCGCGATTTGGCTGAATGTAGAAAAAATGAAAAAGACATGCAGCCGCTATAATTTGATACAATCCGCCAAAAAATACCCTGAGTTTTTTACTGAATTTTGTCATTGAGCCTGCAGATCAAAAACAAGTTTTGAGTCAGAAATACCCTTGTTTTTATAGTAGCAGGACAGACAAAATTTGTCAAGTAGTTTTTTTTCTATTGGATGATGGCTAGTCAAATCATAATGTTCATGCACTTAGGCTCTACAACCACTTAACAAGAGGCGGCATTGACATCATAATTGCATCTGGATTACCATCCGTCATTAAACCAAATCTTGTACCACGGTCATATAGCAGGTTGAATTCTACGTACCTGCCACGCTTTATTAATTGGGCCTCTCGCTGCTTTTTCGTCCAAGGCTTTTGCATATGTTGACGTATTATATGCAAATAGATTTCCAAAAAGGTTTCACCTACTGCTTTTGTAAATTTGAGATCACTTTCCCAGTTGCCAGAATTCAGATTATCATAGAAAATTCCACCAATTCCACGTGGTTCTTTTCTGTGCTGTAAGAAAAAATAGCTGTCACATTGCTCCTTAAATTTTGGGTAATACTCAGCATCAAATTCATCACATGTTGCCTTGATTGATTCATGAATATACTTATAATCTTCCTCATTTCTATATGTTGGAGTAAAGTCCATTCCTCCACCGAACCATTGTTTCGATGTATACATCAGCCTTGTGTTCATATGTGCTGCAGGAATCAGAGGAGATTGCATGTGAGACACTAAAGATATGCCACTTGCCCAAAATTCCCCATCGCTCTTGCTTGCACCAGGAATTTCATTTATAATTGAATCTGCGAATTTTCCATGTACTTTTGAAACATTTACCCCTACCTTTTCAAAAACATTACCATAAATAATTGTAGACTCGCCGCCTCCACCACCTGGACGATCCCATTTTCTTTTTTCAATCTTTGGATCTGTAGATGACTGTTTTTCAATTGACAAAAAAGACTCTACAATTTTATTTCTTAGTGCACAGAACCATTCAAAAGCTTGCATTTTTTGTTCGTTCATAATGTTTTGTCAACAGTACCAATATTCGAGAGATTTAAGTAGTAATTGCTTATCAAAGATGTTAATAATTCTATAATAATTAAATAAATATAATAAAACATTTGTATACGCACAATGAGTAAAAGATACATAGACAGCAAGAAAGAGAACAGGGTTGACTTCATATTGAGGAATTATGGAATGTCAATTATTGCTATGGCAGTCATTATGTTTTTACCTCCAGTAGTAATATCAACACTCTACTTTTTTGATATATATGACCAGCATACTAATATAGAGATTAACCTACTAGTTAGTACTTTAATGACTCTATTTATAGTATATCATGTAAAACGCTATAAATACCTACTTAATATCGTAGAATTTCAAAATGCAATATTTGCAAATGCACTAAATCATAATACAGAATTTTGCCTTATTTTACACAGAGACGATGGCATTGTTTATGCTGACGCAAGGTTCTACGAAAGATTCAAAGATCACATAGATAATGACGTTACATTAGACAAGATTCTTGAAGTAGGAAATATTTCAGAGAAAGATAAAAAGGCGCTACACCACGCGCTGAAAAATAACTCTTCTGTACAGGTGAGCATTACCTTAAACAAGGAAGATAAAATATCTAATTTTCTTTTGCTTTTTGAACCAGTACCAGATAATCCCCAAGTTGTTATAAGTAGTAATAAGGCTCTAAATTTATCATTAGCACCAATAGCAAGACCACATGGGTATTTTGTGTTAAAAGCGACACAGATGAACAAAGAGCAAGTATACGAAGAATTAATAGAAAATCATAATATAGGAACTTACATTGCAAATGCTAAAGGGACAATTTTATCTGTAAATCAAAGGTTTTTAGACATATTTGAACTAAAAAAACTTGAAAGAGGCAGCTCAATCAATGACTTTGTATTTCAATCTAAATATAATAATACAGCAACTGATAATGAAGTTTTGTTTTGTACCGTAAGCGGTATTCCATTTAAGGCTTATATGAGCACTGCTATGTTTTGTGATAAACATCACCATAACTATATATATGGCTTTATTACGCCAGTTGAATCAAACGTTATTGATTATCAATTACACCCATGTTTTACAAATTCATCAATTGCGATTGCACAGTGCGATGTAAACGGTAACTTCATAAAAAAAAATACAGCGCTAATAAAGCTTGCAGGACCAGATAACAATTCGATCTTTACACTGATATCAGACGACTATCATATGAAAATACGTGAGTATTTTTCTAGTAATAGAATAAATAACGCATCCTTTGATGTGCAGCTCAGCAACAACGATAATATGAAGATATATTTCAATAAGTTTCTTCATAATAGAATGATGTTCATACTCTGCTATTTTGTCGATAACACTGAGCATAAAAATCTTGAGATAAAACTTGAGCATTATCAAAAAATGCAAGCTATAGGACAGCTCGCAGGCGGTATTGCGCATGATTTTAACAATATACTAACCGGAATAATAGGATTTTGTGATTTGCTTTTGCTTCAGCACTCAGCTAGTGATCCATCTTTTGGAAATATAATACAAATACAGCAAAATGCTAAACGTGGATCAAATTTAGTTAAGCAGCTGCTTGCTTTCTCAAGAAGGCAGACAATGCAACCAAAAATTATTGATGTAAACAGCGCGATAACTAATCTTTATGAAATGATAAAAAGGTTAATAGGCGAGAATATAAAATTCACTGCTTATTACGGTAGAGATTTGGGTATGGTGAGGGCTGATCAAGGACAATTAGAGCAAGTTATACTTAACTTAGTAATAAATGCCAGTGCTGCCATGGAAAAGGGCGGAGAACTAACCATACGAACTTTTAATAAAAAGATCAATTCATTAAATTCTACACCTAAGAATATGTTTTCTCCAGACAAAGAAGCGATTGAACATGGAAATTATGTTGTAATTGAAGTAATCGATACAGGATGTGGAATGACGCATGATACAATCCAAAAAGTATTTGACCCATTCTTTTCTACTAAAGATATTACCTCTGGTACAGGTCTTGGTCTTTCCACTGTATATGGTATTATTAAACAAACTGAAGGATATATCTATGTTGCTAGTGAGATAAATCACGGAACTAAATTTAGCATATTTTTGCCTATGGTTTACATATCAGATGAAAACCATAGAGAGGAAAGCAGCGAAGAAGTAGAGAAACCAGTAGTAAGTGAAGTTAAAAGTAATGGTACAATCTTATTGATCGAAGATGAAGATTCAGTAAGAGAATTCACTACTAAAGCATTACAAAGAAAAGGGTTTGATGTAATAGAGGCTAGCACGGGCAACAAGGCATTGGAGATGATAATCGAAAAAAGTTTATACATAGATCTAATAATCACTGATGTGATTATGCCAGAAGTTAGCGGTCCAGAGATAGTTAAAGAAGCCCTAATTCACAGACCAGGTATCAATGTCATTTTTATTTCTGGATATGCGGAAGATGCGTTTTTGAAGAATGACACCATTAATGTGGAAGATTTCCACTTCTTACCAAAGCCATTTACCCTAAATGAATTGGGAAACAAAGTGCAAAGTGTGCTACACAAAGAAAAAAACAGTTTAATTTTAGGTAACAAAAAAATTTTCTAATGCAAAAATTTCTAGCATATATACAATAGAGTTATTTTATACGTAAGATAAAAGGCGTGAGCAAGGTTATTGCAATAGTAAACCAAAAGGGTGGAGTTGGTAAAACTACAACTAGTATAAACTTATCGACGGCCTTTGCTGCTGTAGGAAAAAGTACTTTATTGGTAGATCTTGACCCTCAAGGAAATGCTAGCACCGGGCTTGGGATTTCTTATCGTAGCAGGGAAGAAAAAAACATATATAAAATATTACTAAGCAGCGAAAATAAACTGATAGGATCAGCAATTTTTGGCATAAAGGAAATTCCAAATTTGTCGCTAATTTCGTCAGTGGTTGATTTATCAGCTGCAGAAATCGAATTATCACAGCTTGAACGAGGAAAATTTGTTCTAAAAAGCGCATTAGAAAAAATACGTGATAATTATGAGTACATAATTATTGATTGCCCTCCATCACTTGGTTTGCTCACCATTAATGCCTTGACCGCTGCCGATTCTATCATTGTTCCTCTTCAGTGTGAATTTTTTGCTCTGGAGGGACTGAGTCATCTAGTTAAAACTGTGGAGCTAATAAAAAGGAATAACTTAAACCCTTGCCTGGTAATAGAAGGGATATTGCTCACAATGTATGATAAGCGCAACAAGCTTAGCGAACAGATTAAAAATGACATTTGTCAGTATTTAAATGACAAAGTGTATAAAACTATTATTCCACTGTATGAGACCATCATTCCGCGTAATGTAAGATTATCGGAAGCACCTTCCCATGGCAAACCCGCTATTGTATACGATCTTAAATGCCCTGGCGCACAAGCATATATAAATTTAGCCAAGGAAATTTTGAGGAAGCATGCAAGCAGCTGCCAAGAGAAGAAGCTGGTGAGCGAGGGTATAGTATGAAAGATGATAGGCGCCTGGGCAGAGGTCTTGCTGGTCTTATAGGTGATAATTATGATAATAAAAAAGATCGGCAAGAGTATTTACCTATTTCACTACTGCACCCAAGCAAATTCCAGCCACGAAAGCACTTTGATGAAGAATCACTAAAAGAACTCGCAAGTTCAATAGAGAAAAATGGTATTATACAACCTATCGTAGTGCGTAAAGACTCAAATAATGACGGTTATGAAATAATAGCTGGGGAACGTCGTTGGCGAGCAAGCAAGATTGCAAACCTCGATAGTGCGCCAGTCATTGTAAAAGATTTGACCGACAAGGAGTGCTTGGAATTATCCATTATTGAGAACATACAAAGGCAAGATATAAACCCAATAGAGGAAGGTGAGGCATACAAAAAACTGATAGATGAGTTTTCTTATACACATGAAGAACTAGCCTCAACTGTAGGCAAAAGCCGCAGTCACATAACCAATATGATTCGGATGTTGTCGCTCCCTGGCAGTGTGAAAAAAATGATCAATGAAAAAAAATTGTCTATGGGCCATGCAAGAGCATTGATTAATGTTGAAAACGCAGAAAGCATTGCAGAAAAGATAATTTCCCAAGGCTTGAACGTTAGACAAACTGAAAAATTGATAAAAGACTTACATCAAAGTAGTGATAAAAAAGAACAAAAATATACTCAAAATCAGGATATAGCAGCAATAGAGGGCGCTATATCTTCTCAGCTTGGCTTAAAGATCAAAATTAATGACAACAATTCCAAGGGTAAAGTTATGATAAGGTATAATAACCCAAATGAATTGGATTTAATATTAAAGATTTTGAATAGGAAACTTGAGTACCAGTAAAGCAAATACAATTATTGGCATCATCCAAGCAGCTAATGTAGAAACAAAAAAAACTACTTGACAACTTTTGCCAATTCCATTATCATAAGGTTAAAGCTATTTGTTTACTTCCCAATCTATACAGGCTAAAATGACAAGAGAACTTGTATTTGGCGTACTATTGTTTAATTTTTCGCACTA
>NZ_JAHDJT010000092.1 GCF_023661085.1 Wolbachia pipientis | reverse complement strand
TAAACATGAGACGCCAAATACCCTAAGTTTTTTGTCATTAACCTGCACAGATTGCAAAGATAAATAAATAGCTTCAGTATCATTATAAGGGTAACGGCGAAAGTTGTCAAGTAGTTTTTTTGTTGGATGACGGCTGGTAAAATCATAATGCTTGTGCATCAAAATCTTCCATACACATCATCCAACCTCACTATATCATTATCAGATAAAAGCTCCCCTACTTGAAATTCAACTATCTCAAGTGGAAAGTTTGCGCTTCTATTTTCAATCCTATGGGAAACTTTCCTTGGAATTTCTACCACATGATTTGCCGCTATAGCACGTGTTTTATTTCCTAAATTTACATATCCAGCTCCTGACAGCACTATATGGTACTCATCTCTATAGTGATGAAATTGCTTGGAAGTGCAGCTTAACGGATTTATAAAAAGATATTTTACAAGAAAATCTTCACCCATTAAAACTACACTGCAAAATCCCCATGGCTTGATTTCTTTCCTTATTGCCTTTACTTCCCTAACTTTACTAATAAATGACATTAAGCTCTTATCTGGCTGCTTGCAAGCTCTACTTAATAAATTTTTTGCATCACTTTCTGTCGTCAAAACTGGCTCCTTCTGCCTAGTCACGTGCTAAAATGGCATCAGTTCTTCACTAAATCTCTTACTTAATTCTAAAACTGAATTCCAAGTTCCAACATCCATCCAATCGAAATTAGCCTCTATCATTGCAACGTTTTCCGCTCTCTCCATTACCAAATAATCAATGGATACGCCTTCAGTTCCCACAAAATCCTGCTGTTTTAAATACAGAAATCTCTCTCGTGGTGTGGAATGTTGACAACATAAATTATAAAGATTTTGGGCAGATCTTTTCATCTCATCTACATAGCGTTTTGCTTTAAACACAAACATTCCAGAGTTCCAGTAATGATCATTACTCAATTCGTGTTCAGGTTTTTCTGTGAAACTCCTAACTATGTGGTATTTCTCCTGCTGACCATACACTGCATTGATATAGCCATACTCGGGATTAAATTCATGAGGCTTTACTCCAAAAGTAACTATAGAGTTAGTTTCAGAGGCTATCTGAGCCGCTTTTTGAGCAGAAGCATAAAAATTGCTTAAATTGCCTATAAAATGGTCTGACGGTAGAATTAACATTACCTCATCTTCATTACAGAGAAGTGCAGCAATCAATATTGCTGCTGCCGTTCCGATCTTTACTGGCTAAAAAATCACTTTATACTCTTGCAGCGCTTTTAATTCCTCCATAACTAACGACTCATACTGTATATTTGTGACAATTATGGGCGGCATATAGTCATTTTTTAGTCTCAATAAAGTGTTTTTAAACATGGTGTTATGACTAAATATTTTCTGAAATTGCTTTGGCTTGGATAAAGCCAAAGTCTACTGCCACTACCACCACACAATATTACAGGACGCATTTGATATAAGATGTTAAATATTTAACATCTTATATCAAAGGTAAAATACACGCAAGTTTTTGTTGTGAAGTGATTAAAATAAAAAGCGGATGTTAAATTAAAGTAATTGCTGATTATGGGCGTGATAGAGCGTTTTTTGAGCCTTCCTGTCTTTCTTGTGTCACTTTATTAGTATAAGGAATGCTGTTTTTCCGATTTTCAACAGCTATTTTTTCATTAATTTCGTTTTGCGATTTCTCCTCTTCTGAGCTTTGTCCTTTAAATTTATCCATGCTTTCACTACTTTTGCTCAGCGCCTCTTCCAATTTTTTCTCAATTCCTGGCCTTCTAGCATTAAGCTCTTTCCACGTTCCTACAATCTTACATTTAGGATAATCTTTCTCCTCTGGTTCTGATCTCTTTCCTTCTTTTATAACTGAATAATCGTTTTTTGTTTCTTTCCAATATCCCTTTAATTGGTGTTTCCACATAGTCCGGTAAGCATCACCGTACTTTTTCTTATCTGCTACAAATAACAAAATTGGAGCCTTAAGTATGGTAGCTCCCATGTTCACTAAATTTTTCACTGCCATTGCAGGAGTGAACAAAAGATAACCAAAAAATTTTGCAATTGGATTTTGTCTATTTACTAAATGCTCCCCTAATTTTATAGGAATGAAAGTCAGCAGTTTAGCACAAATCTTAGCTGAGTCTGCAGCAAGAACAATAGGAACAGATATAAGACTTTTATCTAGCTCTAGATTACCATTTTGATCTCTAATTTCATAAAAACTAGTGCTTAGCTTCTTATAATAGCTAGTGTACAATAATCCTCCATTTCTTCCTTTCTCATCTCTATCTTCCTCGTTAACCTCTCCAGTTTTATCATTAATGGAGCAACCTTTTTTAGCAAGCACAGAAGAATTAGTTAATGCGAGCTTACCGTCTTTTTTTTGAACTTCAAAAACCGGTAAATATTTTTCAAGGTCTTTCTTTTTAAATCCAAATGGTTCATAAAATTTACGATAATCATCAATCTCGCGCCTATCTTTACTAACTAAAAAGCTAATAGTAAAATAAGACCTGTTATCAACTTTCTTAACCAAAGCCAGATCAAACTTGTATCCATTATATTTAAGCTGGTATTCTTGATTTTTCTCTTCATCTTTCTCAAGCTTTCCATTGCTGTCTTTTTTTTCTGTAATTTCCCCAAACTCCACAATCTGATCATAATTTTTTGGATATTGGCACTTCCTTCCATCATACATCATTACCTTTCTAAGGTCTTTGACGTAAACTTGAGACTCAGATGAACTGGATAGTTCCTTTGTTTTCAGTACAAAATTTGGTAACATATTACTAAACCACTACAATGCTATAGTTCAATAATAGAACTAGTATACTAATAATATATTAACACAGAACAGATAATTTTACAAGAAAATATGCTTGTAAAAGAAAAAAATCGTAAAAGTAAGAGCTATGTAAGTGATGCTCGACAAATACTTTATACATGTAATCGTAAAAACTCTTAGAGGTACACTGTGTATATAATCTTCGCACACTACTTGCATTCCAAGAACTGCATGCCAGAAAATACAAAACAATAATACAACAAAAAATAAAAGCTCTAGAGGATGATCAATAGTCCGAAGTAATCTTTCATCAAAAGATAAAGGACTATCAGCATAAAGCGCACAAGAAAATGAATAGATAAACCAAGGAAATAAAAACAATAAAATCACCGCAGAAACACGTTGAACCCACCAATGATGTACTGAATTTCCAGATTGACTCATATAAACATAAATAAAAAGGCTATAGTAGAGAAAAGTAAAGTTATTGTTAGTAGCATAGCACTTTTTGAGACACTAGTAATTTCTAAATTAAATCCAGCATCCCATAATAAATGACGAATACCATTGAGAAAATGATATAGAAAACTTACAAGGCATAAAACATAAGCTAACCTGGCAATAGGAGTAGATAACAATACATTCAAGTACCTCACTATAAATAGCTCAGGAAAATAAACATGTAATATAAAATGCCAAGAAAACACCATTAACAGAAGGAATAATAAGATACCAGTTAATCTGTGCATAATAGAAAAAAAACTAGTAACTTGTACTTTATATATTTGCAAATGTGGAGAAAGAGGCCTATCACTCATAAAATTTCATTATCAACAAATTAAAATAAAGTAGAAGTAAAGACAGCAATATAGTACACCACAGCACCACTATTAAAAGTGGTGAGTTGTGCACAAAGCCTAAGGAGGTAATCCAGCTGCAGATTCCCCTACTGCTACCTTGTTACGACTTCACCCCAGTCACTGATCCCACTTTAAATAACTCCCTCCTTGCGGTTAGGTCATTAGCTTCGAGTGAAACCAATTCCCATGGCGTGACGGGCAGTGTGTACAAGACCCGAGAACGTATTCACCGTGGCATGCTGATCCACGATTACTAGCGATTCCAACTTCATGCACTCGAGTTGCAGAGTACAATCCGAACTGAGATGGCTTTTAAGGGATTAGTTTAGCCTCGCGACTTTGCAGCCCATTGTAGCCACCATTGTAGCACGTGTGTAGCCCACTCCATAAGGGCCATGATGACTTGACATCATCCCCACCTTCCTCTAGTTTATCACTAGCAGTTTCCTTAAAGTCCCCAGCATTACCTGATGGTAACTAAGGATGAGGGTTACGCTCGTTGCGGGACTTAACCCAACATCTCACGACACGAGCTGACGACAGCCATGCAACACCTGTGTGAAATCCGGCCGAACCGACCCTACCCCTTCGAATAGGTATGATTTCCATGTCAAGGAGTGGTAAGGTTTTTCGCGTTGCATCGAATTAAACCACATGCTCCACCGCTTGTGCGGGTCCCCGTCAATTCCTTTGAGTTTTAATCTTGCGACCGTAGTCCCCAGGCGGAATGTTTAACGCGTTAGCTGTAATACAGAAAGTAAACTTCCCATATTTAACATTCATCGTTTACAGCGTGGACTACCAGGGTATCTAATCCTGTTTGCTCCCCACGCCTTCGCGCCTCAGCGTCAGATTTGAACCAGATAGACGCCTTCGCCACTGGTGTTCCTCCTAATATTTACGAATTTCACCTCTACACTAGGAATTCCTCTATCCTCTTTCAATCTCTAGGTTAGCAGTTTTAAAAGCAATTCCAAAGTTGAGCTTTGGGATTTCACTTTTAACTTACTAACCAGCCTACGCGCTCTTTACGCCCAATAATTCCGAATAACGCTAGCCCTCTCCGTATTACCGCGGCTGCTGGCACGGAGTTAGCCAGGACTTCTTCTGTGAGTACCGTCATTATCTTCCTCACCGAAAGAGCTTTACAACCCAAAGGCCTTCTTCACTCATGCGGCATGGCTGGATCAGGCTTTCGCCCATTGTCCAATATTCCCCACTGCTGCCTCCCGTAGGAGTCTGGACCGTATCTCAGTTCCAGTGTGGCTGATCATCCTCTCAGATCAGCTATAGATCATTGCCTTGGTAAGCCATTACCTTACCAACTAGCTAATCTAATATAGGCTCATCTAATAGCAATAAATCTTTCCCCCGTAGGGCGTATACGGTATTAGTTGCCGTTTCCAACAATTATTCCGTACTACTAGGTAGATTCCTATACATTACTCACCCGTCTGCCACTAAGTTATACCATAGCAAGCTACAATATAACCCCGTTCGACTTGCATGTGTTAAGCCTGCCGCCAGCGTTCATTCTGAGCCAGGATCAAACTCTCAAATTTAGACTTCAACCTATAAAAGGTTGAGGGTATATCGGATAAATCCGATAAAAAAATAATTAGCTTTATATTGCTGTCTTTATTTCTACTTTAGAAATATTTCAATCTCCAACTATTCAAACAACTTTGAAAACATTATTATGTGATATAATTGCTATGTCAATAAGTTTTTGCAAATCAAAAAGCATTAATATATAAAAAATATATATCTATTGAGAATATCACTATGAAGAAATACATCTTTCTACTTGCATTGGTACCAGTGCTAATTGGCATAACGTTGTACTCGTTACGTAATATTGATAATGCAAAACAATCTACAATTGCAGGCAATAAGTTCTATGAAGTGTTATTCTCCAAAAAAGACAGTGAGTTATTAGAGGGAATAGACCCAAACTGGAAGCATTTAGCAGACTTTGAAAGTGCATTTAACTATATTTCAAATTCAACACCAACAGACGCAGCATCTATTTATAG
>NZ_JAHDJT010000091.1 GCF_023661085.1 Wolbachia pipientis | reverse complement strand
CCATAGTTAACGCATGTCTTCTTAAATCCTCATTATTATATCTAAATATGTACTTTTTTAGACGTACTTGATCTTCTCCCTCTCTTAGCTCTAAATATTCTCTTGTAAAAGCACTATTCCCAAAAGCAAAACCAATTATACAATCAAGTATTCTGTCACGATTTCCTGCATTTCTCGTTATTTCAGCAAGAAGATGTTGAAGCAAGAAATCTTTAATTCTATTTTCTCTAATTTCTTCATCTTCTACACACTCAAATAATCTTTGTACTAAAGGAAATCTATTCTGTTGAAGCTCTGCTATACCAACCCTAAAAGGGGCTAGACGTGAATTAAAATTTAATCCAACACAAACAGCATGTTTTGATTCAGTATGAATAGATATAAATGAAGAAGCATGTAGTCTTTGAGCGTCACCTCTAGCGCGTTCTAATGCAAGCGATGTCCTCCATCCAATATTAATAACGATAGGAATGTTTTCTCTCTCTGCTTGATGGTGTACAAGAAAAGCAACATATGAATTTACAAGAGATAAGTTAAGGTCAATACCTATCATGTAGAGATGACTAAAATTTGCTAACAAACCTAAAAAAAGCCCATGACTCTCAAGCTTTTGATTGCGATTTTGAATATCATTTTCTAGTGTGCCTGCGTAACGAAGATAGATTTGAGTTATATATCTAAAAATTACTGTGCTATTGTCTCGTAAAACTCGTACAACTCCACTTCTTAACATTTCCGCAAAGTTATCAATTCTTTGTTGACCTAGTGCAATTTGCACAAAATCGACCAACCCATCAAGTTGTCCACGCTGATTTTGATTGAGTTGTCTTTCTTCTATTTCCTTAATTGTTAGTCTGTGATCTCTTAAGAGCAGTCTAATAAGATTGATTTCAGATGCTGAATATTTGGAAAATTTATCTCCACCTTCATGATCTTTTTCATGAATCGCTTCAAATACTACTGCCCCTTTCTCTCCCTGGCTCTTGCCTTTCCCATGCATACACACTTTGTATTGCTCAAAACTTAGGTCTTCTGTATTTAACTCTGGGTTTTGCTGTATAATCTTTTCTACTAAACGATCTCTTTCCCTTGTACTGAACCTTAACCCATCACTATTAGGGACATCAGAAATGCTGTAACACCTGACAATTCGCTTTTTACCAAGGGATTTATTAGTTAAAACTGCAACCTTCAGGTTTCCTGTACTTCTATTCCTACCAACTGTATCAATACCATGATTATCAAAACGAATATAGACTCTCTCATCTAGAGCTAAAATACCTGCGTCATGTGCAGTAGCAAACATACTGAAAAAGAATACAGGAAGGAAACGACCCGTACCCACATGATACAAGAAAGATGGACATTGATCTAAAAAGGATTCAAACTCTTGTCTAAAACCTTCAAGATTTCTATCCACCAAACTTCTGATAAGCCCATCACCATTATTCATATAATATACCTTTCTACTTGCTACGACGAGAAAAACCACTTACACCAGGGGTTCCAAGAATGGATTGTGGAGCATCACCAGAACCGTCGTGTCTAGTGGACGAACCAGAAAAACTAGGGTCTTCAGCTTCTACTATGGACCGTCTTCGATGATCACCAGAACCATCATCTCTAGGAGGTAAAGTTGCTTTTTCTAACTCAAAAAATAACTCTTTTGCGAAATCACCATAGTCTATATCTTCTTCCATTCCTTCCCTACCACATAATCTAAGGTCTTCTATCATGACTTTTTTGAAGGACTCAAACTTTTCAGGAAAGCGATCCCTGGCAAATAACATTATCTCTAATATTTCTTTTTTTTCATTAGACTTACGACCAGATCGTTCCCAATTAACCACTAACCCTGCAAGTGCATTTTCTATAGGAACTTGGAAATTAGAAGTATCGACAGCAGCCTCCTTGTGTTTATAAAAGCGACCACATCTCCATATTTCCATAATAAGAGATCTAGCTTGAGCATTAAACTCAGGATTTTCCAACATAACATTTGAAAGTGAGGAAAGAAGAAGTTTATATTCTTCATATGAGAATATTTTCTCTGAATGGTCTCCTCCTGCTGAAACTTCTTTATAACACCAGCACTGTACCAAATCATGAACCGTATCAAAAAAACATGACTCTATTAATTCAGCAAAAAGGGAATATACTCCTTTATCTTTCTGTGATAATTTCTGTAAAAGAGTATCTTTGTCAGCTATATTCCTTACACAAAAATCTAAAATAGGAGCATCTTTCTCAACAGATTGAGGACGAGAAAGAGCAAGAATAGCTTCTGTAAGCTTCTTCTCTTTATCTTCTTCTTTTAAATGATTATAAAAATACTCTACCCCTTCACTCCACTTAAGTTTTACAGCACTATCAAAACCTTCTACTGCATCATACTGCTTTAATTCCCCAGATTCTTTATCTATCCAGAAATTAAATACATGGCCCTTCCTTCCAATGCCACTCAAAAGTGAATTTCTTATGTATTTGTCAGTTATAGGATTGCCACTACCATCAAGTTCATCAGAAGAAAAATTACTTTTGTAAGATTCAAATCTTTTTTGGAAAAGTGGATGAATTTTATCTACCACACAGTAACTAGAAGCTATTTCATATATGCGAAGTGGATTATCTATTTCTTCTACTTTTTCTTCAGTCAACCTTTGACCTAGAACATGATTATTCAGTCTTGTACCTGACCAACAATTTTCATCTTGGAATATATATTGTACAAAAACTGCAGCTTATCACCCTCAAAAGATTTAATATTCTCTATATAGGTCTCCATCCACCTTTTAATAGCTAACTTCCTCCCAGCAGCAATTTCAGGATCTGTATGTTTTATAACATCTTGTAGCTTTTTAAGTACTGCAGCTTGACGCTTTGTTTCTATTGGCATTTTACCCCCCATAAAAAATATTTACTGCATTATGCAAAAGTTAGAATCAAATAGCAACACTAAAATTATCAAGGACAAGAAAAATTTTATGAAAAACATTTTTTATATTTAAATATCATCTATTTTGCACTTAACTGATGCGTAGAATTGGTGAGAAAATCAAATAGGCCATAGCGAGAATAGCGGAAGAGTTAGATGTAGGCTTTAGACTAATGGATAAAGAAGTATAATAAGTTGAAAAGCGCTCTAAGGGAGCTACAGTACTTAAGCTTTTTCCTTGAGCTGTGAAATATCAGCTTGAGAAAGGCCTGTAGATTCAGCTATTAAGTCAACAGACACGCCAGCCTTAAGTAGGTTTTTGGCCACAGCTATTTTAGCTTGTTTTTCGCCCTCTTCCCTACCTTTTTCTGCACCAATTTTAATACCTTCCGCTTTACCTTTTTCCTGGCCGATTTGGATGCCTTCTTGTCTACCTTCCAGTCTACCTTTAGCAGAAGCATCATCGAGCCGTTGAGCCAAAATAGCCTCTTCTTTCTGTACATTCAAAACTCTCTCTTCGTATGCCGCTAGATCCTTTTCATTCCAACTAAATTTGTCTAATTCATCATATGCTAGCTTTATTATTGGGTCTTTTTCTGCAATATCTTTTAGGTCTTCATCGGTAGTATTTTCTGCATACCGGAAAAAGAAGCACCACCTTTCTACTGTGCTCTCTAGTTGCTCTACTTTGTTTTTTGTAAATTTCGGCAACTCAATAAAGATGAATTGAAAATCCTTTAGATAATGGCCATTAGTTTTGATCTCTCGTATATTATGAGTGGAAATGTATTCAACTTCTGGAGGAAAGAGAGTACTATTAGAAATAGCAATAAAGAATACTTTCTTAAAATCAATGTAATTGCCAGATTGTTTTGAGTAAGCTTTAGCAGCATAGAGTTGGGCACGTTTTTCAAAGCCTTTATCACGAGCGAGTTGCATCTCCGCAATATATCTATTTCCGTATGAATCCTTGCAAAGAACATCAACGATACTTTGTTTATCGGAAGCAATCTCAGGATTCATGATAGTGCTAAGAAACTCAACATCTTGAATAGTGTTAACCCCAGTAAAGCCTAAGATGTCATTTAAGAAGTGAATAAGGATATTCTTATTTTTCTCAGTGCCAAACACTCGTTTAAAGGACAGGTCAAATTTTGGATCGAGAAACTTCGAAAGAGCCATGACGGATTAACCTAAAAAGCATTAATAATTATACACAATTGTGAAGAAATATTCAACGTTTTTGTACTAAAGTCTATTAAAGTTAGCTAAATTTCAAGAGTTGGCAAAAAACTACCTTCATAGATGACCATAGAATGCTACTGCGCACCTTAGCTGTTTATTTTATCATCTTTTACAACTCCCTCCATAAACCCCAGCAAATGAATTCATGAGCTATAAAGAGCTTTAAAAACAATTATTTTGGGTATGAGAGACTAACCTCCTAATAAAAACACGAGCCCAAAAGCTCAATTACGATTTACCTAACATCGTGAGAACAGGTTCATTAGCCTCCCACACCTTTACATGATAAAGATCTTGAAACTTAATGTCAACATTTCGGTGGCAAATTTACGTTGAATCTATATTCTGTAAGTATGGGCGAAAAAAAGAAGGTTATAATATATACAGATGGAGCATGTTCTGGAAATCCAGGTCCTGGTGGATGGGCAGCTGTGATGATGTATGAAAATAAAAGTGTCTTGATCAAAAAACGTATCTCTGGAGGTGAAGAAAACACAACGAACAACAAGATGGAGTTAAAGGCTGTGATTAACGGGATAAAGATGTTGAAAGTTTCTTGCAAAGTTGTTTTACACACTGATAGTCAGTATATTAAACAAGGTATAACAGAGTGGATCAATAAGTGGAGAACAAATGGTTGGAAGACAGCCAATAAAAAATCAGTAAAAAACGTTGAGTTATGGAAGGAATTGGATGAAATTGTCTTGCAGCATGATATTAACTGGAAGTGGGTTAAGGCTCACAGTGGTAATACCTATAATGAAGAGGCAGATAGACTTGCTAGAAAGGAATCTAAAAAGCTAAAATATAGAGATTGTGAGATCAAGAAATCACAAAAAAATAGAGGGAGCTCTAAGTTTCATAGATTGGAGGGAGTGTTATGGCAATAATTCTTTTAGACACAAAAACTATAAACCGTATAGCAGCAGGAGAGGTAATAGAAAGGCCAGCGAGTGTAGTAAAGGAATTAGTAGAAAATGCAATAGATGCTGGAAGTACAGAAATAGAGATCAAAATAGAAAGTGGTGGACGTAACCTTATAACTGTAACAGACGATGGAAATGGAATAGAAAAGAACGATCTGGAACTAGCACTTATGAGGCATGCCACTTCAAAATTAAGTGATAGTGAGTTAATAGAGATCAGACGTCTTGGCTTTAGAGGAGAGGCTCTGCCTTCAATTGCAGCAGTAAGCAGAATGAAATTATCATCTAAGGCAAGTGGAGCAAAGGAAGCATGGTCTATAAGATATGAGGGAGGAGAAAAAATAAGAGAGATTACCCCTTATTCTTTATTGCAGGGTACACATATTGAAGTTCGTGACTTATTTTTTGCGACACCAAATAGACTAAAATTTCTAAAAACCGAAAGGGCAGAAACACAAGCTATAGTTGATATTGTAAATAACTTAGCAATGATTAACTATAGTATTGGGTTTACTCTCACTTCCGGCAATAAAAAGCTCTTAAAATATGTTAAGCAAACTTCATTGTTTAACAGATTATGTGAAACAGAAGAAG
>NZ_JAHDJT010000090.1 GCF_023661085.1 Wolbachia pipientis | reverse complement strand
ACCTGTACAGATTGGGAAGTTAAACAAATAGCTTCAGTACTATAATAAGGGTAACAGCGAGGGTTGTCAAGTAAATTTTTCGTTTTATGACATGGCACAGGCTGGTTTGCTATGCAATAAGCCTAGCCAATGGCTACGTTTAGAAGTAAGAAATTAGGTATGAAAAGACCTCATTTCTACTGCCAATGCTAGCACCGCTAATTTACTAACCGTATTCCAAAGCGATAGGGTTTTATTTTCCACAATCTGGCTGACATCATGGAATTTACAGTCAGTGGAATTTAAGCTAGAATATATATCTTTTCTGCTATTGTACCGATACAAATAGCACGTTGGCGTATTTCCTATATAATATATCAGCGGTTCTGCAGGACTATGTTCAAAAACATCGATGGTTGGTACACCTTCTTGTACAATAACGCTACTCACTTCTATTCCTTCTTTTATCTTTTTCATTTTATTGCGCTTTTTTTTATTGAGGCTTAATATTTCCTCTCCACTTGTTGCTGTTATAATGCCCATTCCGTATGTTCCATTGCTTGCCTTGATGAAAACATAGGGTTGAGTTTTTATTTTATATTCTTCGTATTTTTTTTGCACTAAGGACAGCACTTGATCAACTTTAGCTGCCACCGTTTCCAGCGATGAATCGTCGTTGAAATTGACACTACTACAACTTTCTGTAGGTGCAGAAATAAGCCACGGGTCTATTTGAAATTCGCTACAAAGTTCGGACGCTAGTTTTTGATAGATTTCAAAATATTGAAATTTCTGCCTGCTGTGCCAACCATATAATGGACTTGGCACTATCTCTTGTTTTAAATTTTCTAGCGTGTCTGGAATGTGGCTTGTCATATCCCGATTCAGCACAACAACATCAGGCACAAATCCTGAGGTTGTCTTCAGAAGAGAGTTTTCTTTCACGACAGTTTCATATGGTTCTATTAAATTGTATGTTTCGTTGTGAAGGAGGCCAATTCTAGTTTCAAAACCTGCGAGTTGTAGTATTCTTTCTATGGCAAATACGTTCTCTATATACATTTTATTTCGCGTGTAGTTCTCTGGTATTATGAGAATTTTTTTATGTTGTTTTTCTTTAAAATAGCTCTTCATTAGCTCTACTGCTATTGCTTTTGATACCTCACTTAGGTTGTTGAACCCTGCAGGAAACAAATTAGCATCTATAGGGGCAATTTTGTAACCGGAGTTTCTGAGGTCTATGGAGCTATAAAACGGCAATGTGAGGCTATCAAACTTCTCCTCAAACCAACTATTTAAACTTTTTTTTAATTTTGGATGAATTATATTTTGCATCTGCGCTTTTAATGTTATAAGGAAGGTATTATATTATAAGCTATAATTAAACATATCTAGCAAATTTGATTAGAGATTAAAGTGTAATGAAATTGCCATTTGAAGTGATAGAAAAATGATTCAACATGATAGCAGTAAAATGCATGGAACTACCATACTGTCAATTAGAAAAGGCAAAAGTGTAGTAGTAATAGGTGATGGACAGGTTTCACTGGGCCACACTGTTATAAAATCCGGAGCAAAAAAAGTCAGGCGCCTTTCTGGTGATTCTGTAATTGCCGGTTTTGCAGGGGCAACAGCTGATGCATTTACTCTCTTTGAAAGGCTAGAATCTAAACTTGATAGGCACCCAGGACAATTAATGAGAGCATGTGTTGAACTTGCAAAAGATTGGAGAATGGATAAATATTTGAGGAAGTTGGAAGCTATGATGATTGTTGCAGATAAATCTATTTCGTTAGTGATTACAGGAACAGGTGATGTTCTTGAACCTGAAGATGGGACCGCAGCTATTGGTTCTGGAGGAAATTTCGCTCTATCTGCAGCAAGAGCTTTAATTGATGTAAAAGGAATATCAATAGAAGAGATTGCAAAAAGAGCTATGCGAATAGCAGCTGATATATGTGTTTATACAAATCATAATGTGGTTATTGAAAGGATAGAGGGATAGTATGTCTTCTGAACAAAAAATTTTATGCACTAATTTCTCCAATCAGCCTGTGATGCTTTCAGAAGGGCAGTTTTATGGTAGTGATACCTACAATAAGAGAAATGACCTCTATGAAGACGCTAAAAATGGCTGTGATTCAAATAACAACAACGCTCAAGTTAATGGCAGTGCACAAGTCTTATTGGACGATCTGCCGCCACAAAAGATAGTTAAGGAGTTGGACAGGTTCATAATTGGACAGAATGATGCAAAGCGTGCTGTCGCTATTGCACTCAGGAATCGTTGGCGTCGTAATAAAGTTCCTCTTCCTTTACGTGATGAAATCATACCTAAAAATATACTGATGATTGGTCATACAGGGGTTGGTAAAACAGAAATAGCTCGTCGCTTAGCAAAGCTTGCGGGTGCACCATTCATAAAAGTTGAAGCAACGAAATTTACCGAAATAGGATATGTCGGGCGTGATGTTGATTCGATAATACGTGATTTAGTTGATGCAGCAATAGTTTTAGTTAAAGAGAAAGCTCGCAAAGCTCTAGCTAAAAAAGCTTTGAGTTTAGCTGAGGGGATAATAATCAATTCTATGGTCGGTGAAGATGCAACTGAAGAGAGTAAAAGGGTTTTCAGAGAAAAATTGAGGAATAAAGAGTTTGAAGATGGAGAAGTTTCCATTAAAGTCAGAGAAAGTAAGAGTATGCTACCAGCTTTTGATATACCAGGCATGCCAGGTGGGCAAGTTGGCGTGGTGAACGTCACAGAATTAGTAGGTAAGATGTTTAATGGGGGCAAAAAAACAAAAACTATTACAGTTAAGGTAAAAGAAGCTCGAGAAATATTGATTAACGAAGAAAGTGAGAAGTTAATGGATGAAGATAAGATAATCAAAGAAGCGATTGATCTTGTTAGCAATGAAGGCATAGTATTTTTGGATGAAATAGATAAAATTGCAGCACGTACAGAAGTAAAAGGTGAAGTAAATAGAGAAGGAGTACAACGTGATTTATTACCACTGCTTGAAGGAACAACTGTTTCAACTAAGTATGGCCATGTGAAGACAGACCATATATTATTTATTGCATCTGGTGCCTTTCATTTATCTAAACCGTCTGACCTTTTGCCAGAATTGCAGGGTAGGTTACCTATCAGAGTAGAGCTTAAGGCGCTTACTCAAGAGGATTTAATAAGAATATTAAAGGAACCTGAGTCTAGTTTATTGAAGCAGTATATAGCTTTAATGAAAACAGAGAATGTAATGCTTGAGTTCACCGATGATGGCATCGAAACTATAGCTGAAATAGCGTTTACAGTTAATAGGCAAGTGGAAAATATAGGTGCAAGAAGGCTCCATACTATCATGGAGAAACTTTTAGATGAAATAAGCTTTATTGCTACTGAGAAGAATGGTGAAAAATTTGTTATAGATGGCAAGTACGTGAAAGATAAACTTGAATCGATTTCAAAACAGCTGGATTTATCTAAGTTTATACTTTAATTAAGCTCTGATGGTAATGGCAATATTAGAATGGTAAGAAGTAAGCCAAATCATGAGAATTTAGAGAAAAATACGGATGTTAAAGTCAAACTTTGTGGTAAGGAATTAAGTCTTGTTGATGCTATAAAAGAGCTAGAACAACAGAACGAGCTTAGCGAGCCAAGAGTAGAAGGGCTACCATTGGGCTTTTTGCGTACCTAACTACTATACAGAAAGCCGATAAATAACAGTAGAGAAAAGCTACCCAATAGAAACAAAAAAACTACTTGACAAATTCCGCCGACTTCATTACCATAGCAGTAAGGGTATTTCTGACTCAAAACTTGTTTTTGATCTGCAGGCTCAATGACAAAATTCAGTAAAAAACTCAGGGTATTTTTTGGCGGATTGTATCAAATTATAGCGGCTGCATGTCTTTTTCATTTTTTCTACATTCAGCCAAATCGCGCTTGAACTAAGCGTCAGTAAATTATTATAGCGCCAATTTAAAGTATTATAGAGTCAAAACTCGCCACTCGGGGTTTCTTTGCCTTTTTTTTCGTTTGGTAAGTTTCTTAAATATTTATTGCTAAAGTAGTATCCTGGATACAAGTGTCACGCACTGGAATGAAAGGAGAAGGGGCTACTGGAATGACACCGTCATAAAGTGCAATGAGATTCCAGCTGTGTAACGGTAGGCTAGTTTTTCATATAGTGGTCGGTTTTAACTTAAAGTATTACAGCAGCAAACTTACAACGTTGCTATTTTGTGAATTTAGTAAATGATTTACGAAGTTACTTTTTTAACTTTATTGAAGTAAAAAACTGATTTCCATTGCGGTAAATAAGCAACATTATTGCTTTTTCTTTATCCTTCTCTTTTGCTAAATTTATTTGGTTTTGGAAACTTTCAACGTTTTCTATATAAGTTCCGTTTATTTGCATAATAATGTCTCCTTTTTTGATACCACGCAACGTAATATTCCTGTTAACGTCTACGTTGGTAACTATTACACCTTTTGTAGGTACGTCATTTTTGCCCTCTTTTAACTCTTGTGGTAGATTTGAAACGGTTAAACCATTTATATAATCAGATGTTGATTCATTTTCTTTTTGGTTATTATCTTGGCTGTCACTTGTAGATTCTCCAATGACGACCTTAACATTAACTTCTTTACCACTTCTCAGTAACTTAATTTGCACTTTTTTCTCAGGCTCAGTTCTTGAAACCATTTGAGGTAGTTGTGTCATTCTCTCAACTTTTTTGCCATCAAATTCTAGTAATATATCACCTACTTTAATACCACCTTTCTCTGCTGGACTGTTCTTTACTATGTCTGCAACTAATGCACCTTTTGTATCTTTTAAACCCAAAGAGTCTGCAAACTCTCTTGTTATAGGCTGAACTTGTACACCAAGCCAACCGTGCTTTATCTTTTTGCCGCTTTTTAGTGTGTCAATGATTGATACAGCTAGATTAGACGGTATGGCAAAGCCTATACCCACGTTACCGCCAGATTCAGATGGGGAATAGATGGCGGTGTTAATGCCTATAACTTTTCCATTTAAATCAAATAGCGGTCCTCCAGAGTTGCCTCTATTGATTGCAGCGTCAGTTTGAATAAATTCATTCATAGTGCCAATACTGATATCTCTAGACCTTGCAGATATAATTCCTGTGCTTACAGAGCCACCCAACCCAAATGGATTGCCTATTGCCATGACCGTATCACCAACTCTTGCTTTATCAGAGTCACCAAACGCTACAAAGGAAAGGTCTTTGTCAGCTTTGATCTGAAGCACAGCAAGATCAGTTTTTGCATCATATCCTAAAACTTCTGCTTTGAAATAAGTATTATCGTTCATAGTAACCGTGATATCTTGGGCGTTTTTAATAACGTGATAATTAGTTACGATAGTTCCACTTTTGTCTATAATAAACCCAGACCCAAGCAGCACTACTTCTCTATTGATGCTTGGACTCCTGTCCATAAAAAATTGATCAAAATGCTCAAAAAACTCTCTGAAATCATCAAAAAAATTATTTCTTGGCGTAAAAGGAATTCTAGTTCTATTGTTACTTTCTTGTTTAATGATTTGTTCGCTCGAGATATTTACAACTGCAGGAATAAGTTCTTCTACTAGGTCAGCAAGTCCTTGATTACAGTTGCATACAGTATCTGAAGCCTTTTTTGCACCCCAGTCAAACATGTTAGCATACGAAGAGAACGAAATCAAAAAACATGTAAATATAGATAAAACC
>NZ_JAHDJT010000008.1 GCF_023661085.1 Wolbachia pipientis | reverse complement strand
TATAATGAATTTTATCAGTAACCACTAGGTTTTTTAGTTGCCATGCAACAAAGCCCACTGGGATCCAGTCTTTCCATAATAATTAGTATTATATTTTAACGTAAAACGGCTACTTTTATGCTCACCTGCTTGATAAACTCCTAGATTCCAGCGTCACGCGCTGGAATGACAGGAAAAGGGCTACTTGGATGACATCGTTTACTACGTAACCAAATCAATACTTCAAGTGTGCTCATCTGCATTTCTCCTAAAAATTCCCTACCATAACGCAAGAGAGCTACTAGGTTAAGCCTTTTTGCCAATTATCACAACATTTTCACTTGGGAAAAAATAATTAGGTATAGCCATATTTTTCGGTGCAGGCCCTCCAATTACTCGACCTGATGTATCATAATATGAGCCATGGCAAGGGCAGAACCAGCCATTGCCGTCTTTTGTAGCATAATCAACCGGCACACACCCAAGATGGGTACATATTCCAATCATAATTAACCACTCATCTTTTCCTTTGCATACTCTTTGCTCATCCGGCTGGGG
This sequence comes from Wolbachia pipientis, assembly GCF_023661085.1. Taxonomy (GTDB): domain Bacteria; phylum Pseudomonadota; class Alphaproteobacteria; order Rickettsiales; family Anaplasmataceae; genus Wolbachia. Next base: position 14,504 of record NZ_JAHDJT010000008.1, on the reverse strand, counting down.
ATCTCGCAAATTTTTTACATCAACTGCTCTTGCCGCCTCAATCTCTTGTTTCGTACGTCTGCGAATAAATATCGGTTTACCTTGCCATTTTACTTTTTTCCCTTGCCCTTCCTGAATATTAGATAGATTAACCTCGACCGTAGACATCGCTAAAACTTCAGCGGAAGGGTTCATAGACTTAACTAGCGGCCAAAGTCCACTTGCAGCTCCTATACCTGCCATAGCACATGTAGTTAATGTTATAAAATCTCTTCTACTCTTATTTTTAGTGAGGTCTTTAACAGGAGATGCTTCTTTAGCCTTCTTGTCTGCCAACGATTTTTTATTTTTATTTAATTTTTTGTCCATCGATCTCTACTCAGCCATAAGTATATATTTTAGCTTAAATACTATAGATTAATCAATAAAAACTTGCACCTTTAGCTATCGCTCAGAGGAGACAGAGTTTCCGACTTCTTCAGAAGTGCTATCTTCAGTAGAACTAGGATCTTCAATTTTTGCCGCTGACACCACCCTTTCTTTGCTCTCTGTTTTAAATAGGGTGACTCCCTGAGTGCTACGTCCTGTGATTCTAATATCATCCACTGAAATGCGAATTAACTTTCCTTTATCTGTAATGAGCATTATATTGTCACCCTGTTCAACTGGAAAACTAGCAACAACACTGCCGTTTCTGCTGGTAGTAAGAATATTGGTGATACCAACACCACCCCTATTGGTTACTCTGTACTCATACGCAGAAGTTCTTTTACCAAATCCATTTTCGGTAATGGTTAGTATAAACTCCTCATTCACCGCAAGTTTTAAGAATAACTCACTGTCTATTCCCAAATCGTTCAAAGTCTTTTCTAACTTAGAATCAATGGCGTTATTAGTAGCAGCTTCTAGTCTTTTTGCAAGTGGAACTTTTAGGTAAAGTTCTTTTATTTCTGTTGTAACATCTATACCGTTTAGTATGGTCATGGATATCACGCTGTCGCTCTTTACAAGTTTGATGCCTCTTACGCCATCTGAATTGCGGCTTTTGAACTGGCGAACATCACTTACAACAAATCTGATGCTTTTCCCAAGCGTCGTTGAAAGTAAAACGTGATCAATTTCGTTGCATACTTTAACCGACACTAATTTGTCTCCTTCATCGAGCTTGATTGCTATTTTTCCATTACTTGGAATATAGTGAAAGTCTGCTAAAGAGTTACGCCTTATGTTTCCATGAGCAGTAGCAAAGACTATATTCTGATTTTCATCATTTTCACTTGGGAGCGGCATGATGTTAGTTATAGTTTCACCTTCAGTGAGAGGAAATATATTAACAAGCGCTCTTCCACGTGCTGTTGGCTCTGCAAGAGGTAATTTATAAACCTTTAACCTATAAACTCTGCCAATGTTTGAAAAGAATAAAAGGCTAGTGTGGGTATTTCCAACAAACAATTTCGTGGTTACATCTTCTTCCTTTAATCCCTGTCCCAGCTTTCCTTTTCCACCACGACGCTGAGTTCTATAGTGAGAAAGCTTCACGCGCTTAATGTAACCATTCATAGTTACAGTCACCACCATATCCTCTTGCGGAATGAGGTCCTCAGCTTCAATGTCTACATCTGATTCTTCTATTGAAGTTTTTCGCGGCACAGCAAATCTGTTCTTTATTTCTTGTAAATTATTCTTTATTTCTTTCATCAATTTCTCTTCTGAGCCAAGAAAAGCGATATATTCTTTTATCAGGTTGATCATTGAATTTAGCTCAGCTTCTAATTTGCCTTTTTCAAGACCTGTTAAGCGTTGCAATTTCATATCAAGAATAGCCTTCGTCTGCAGCTCAGTTAATCTGTATACTCCATCTTTTAAAAAGCTCTCACTGTCTGAAATCAAGCTAATAATCGTGTTTATTTCCGCTGAAGTCTTCCACTCTTTATTTAAAAGCTCTTTGCTTGCTTCTTCAGGATCTTTTGCACCACGGATGATTTTTATCACTTCGTCTATGCTCAAAACTGCAATGTAGAGCCCTATGTATATATGAGCTTTTTCCCTCGTTTTTCTTAGACGAAACTCTGTTCTCCTGATTAGTACTTCTTTTCTAAAGTCAACAAAAGCAGCTATGATTTCTTTCAATGACATCAGAGCAGGCCTGTTGTTACTCAGAACCAAAGTGTTAACACTAAAGCTACTTCTTAAGGGAGTAAGGCCCAGTATTTGATTCAGTACGAAATCTGCTGCAGTATTTTTCCTAAGATCAATCACTACCCTAATGCCGGACTTATCGGACTCATCTCGAATTTCAGTTATGCCATCAATTTTCTTCTCTTTTACGAGCTCACCTATTTTCTCAATTAATTTTACTTTATTTACCTGGTAAGGTATTTCATCAATAACTATTGCTTGCCTATCTTGCGGCAGATCTTCTATATGAGTTTTACCTTGTACAACAATTGAGCCTCTACCTGTGGCAAACGCTGATCTTATTCCAGACCTACCAAGAATCGTTCCACCAGTTGGAAAATCCGGCCCCGGCACCACTTCGAGCAGTTCATCTAAAGTTACCTCAGGGTTATCTATGTATAATATACAAGCATCAATTACTTCTCCAAGATTATGAGAAGGAATGTTAGTTGCCATACCGACTGCAACACCACTTGCACCATTTACCAACAGATTCGGGAACTCTGCAGGTAGTACAACAGGCTCTGTCTCATTTCCATCGTAGTTTGGCCTAAAGTCAACTGTACCTTCATCGATATCATTCAATAGAAAATGCGACACTTTGTGGAGCCTTGCTTCTGTATATCGCATCGAAGCTGGCGGATCTCCATCTATTGAACCAAAGTTACCTTGCCCATCAATAAGTGGTAAAAGAAGAGAGAAATTTTGAGCCATTCTGACCAAGGAGTCATAAACAGCCATATCACCGTGTGGGTGATATTTCCCCATTACGTCCCCAACTATACGAGCTGCCTTTTTATATGGCTTACCAGCATCGTATCCTGCCCTTGCCATTGCATATAATATGCGCCTATGAACAGGCTTAAACCCATCGCGCACGTCAGGTATAGCCCGGCTTATGATCACGCTCATTGCGTAAGAGAGATAAGAATCTTCCAGCTCTTTCACTATTGAAACTGGTACTATGTTGTCTTGCATTTTCTATACTTTAACCGAAGTAATTGTAATATTAACATTTAGTTAAGCAAATGGTCAATGAGAAATTAGACAGCATGTGGTTCTACTTTTTGTTTACAACAATAATATTGAGCTATAGAATTACACTAAAGGGGCAATTAGCTCAGCTGGTAGAGCATCTCGTTTACACCGAGGAGGTCGGCAGTTCAAGTCTGTCATTGCCCACCATATCGATTCTAATATATCACAAAATTCTGTATGGCCCCAGAGTGTGATGATATGATAAAGTATGAGAAAAAAATACCATCACAAGGAGGAATTATGGGGCTGTACACTTTTGCCTGCTGTGCATTTCATAAGTCATATTGATAACCATTATTTACTTATATCTTCTATGCTGGTTATAGAATATAGGTAGTCAACGAAAAGGTAGATCTCTTTTATTACCAATTTATGGTAAAAGATTTTAAGGAGAAACGCAGATAAGCACCGCAGAATACTTGGGAGAAGCACAAGCAAGTTGTTGACACAAAATCAGAAAGCAGGTAGACCTAATGAGAGTCCCATTTCACAGTGTTTAAATCTATTCCTTCTTGTACCATTTCCCAAAGTGGGCTCATTTCTCTCAGTCGCCCAACATTTTGAGCAATAAGATCTGCTGCATATAAAACTTCATCTTTAGTGGTAAATCGGCCAAGGCCAAATCTAATTGATGAGTGCTCAAGGTCATGGCCATTGTTTAGTGATCTTATGACATAGGAAGGCTCAAGAGATGCAGATGTGCACGCAGAACCGGAACTTACTGCTAAATCCTTGATTGCCATGATAAGAGACTCGCCCTCAACGTAGGGAAAACTTAAGTTTAGGTTGCCAGGAATTCTATTTTCATAATCACCATTTAAAACAACATCAGGAAATGCTTCTTTTATCTTGCCGTACAAAATATCTCTCAGTTCTTCCAACTTGGTTGCTTCTGTTTCCATTTCTTCTTTAGCAATACGTGCTGCTTCACCAAAACCAACTGCAAGAGGAGTTGGAACTGTTCCGGAGCGCATACCTCTCTCCTGTCCACCACCACTAATCAGTGGTGTCAGCCTGACACGAGGATTCTTTCTCCGGACATATAATGCACCTATTCCCATTGGTCCATAAATTTTGTGGCTAGAAAGGCTCATGAGATCAATGTTCATTTCATTAACATCGATCGGTACTTTTCCAAAGCTTTGAGCAGCATCTGTGTGGAAAAATATGTTATGCTTCCTGCATATTGCACCAATTTCTTTCACAGGCTGCACTACTCCGATTTCATTATTTGCCATCATCACTGAAACCAGAATTGTTCTATCAGTGATTGCTTCTTCGAGTTTCGACAAATCTATAATTCCATTTTGCTTGACAGGCAGATACGTAACTTTGAAGCCTTCATTCTCCAGATGCCGACAAGAATCCAAAACGCACTTATGCTCTGTGCAGACAGTTATTATATGGTCTCCTTTATTCCTATAAAAGTGAGCAACACCCTTTATCGCCATGTTATTTGACTCGGTTGCACCTGAGGTGAAGATAATTTCTTTGCTATCTGCATTTACCAGATCAGCAATGTGCTTCCTTGCTCTTTCCACTGCTTCCTCAGCGGCCCAACCAAATGAATGGCTACGAGAGTGTGCATTACTAAACTTACCAAAATAAGGTATCATCACCTCTAAAACACGAGGATCTACTTTAGTAGTAGACTGATAATCAAGAAATATCGGCAATTTTATCTTAGCACTGTGTGCTTTCTCATTTTCCACATTCATAGTCAGTATAAAAGTTTGAGCATAGAAGCTACAGTACTTCATAGCACTAAAGCTTCATTTTTTCAAGATATAATCTTGCCTAAGTACAAAATCCTGTATGCAAACGTTTCTATAGGGATAACGAAGAAGGAGCACTGGCTATGGCGCTGGTTCATCCTATAATGTATCCAAGTAGGTCTGCTACGCAAATTACCCACAAATCATAATGTTTGTACAGATATGCGTCACTAGCTGGAATGACATCATCTATTATGTAAATCGTTTCCAAACTTTAAACGTTCTTACAGTTATAAGTAGTGTAGCTACAAATCGTTCACAATTGATACACTCAAATTATCTTCAGTAAGTAGATCAATCAGGACATTAGGTATTCTGCCATTAACTATATGAGCAGTTCCAGCACATTCCTCCACCATTTTGGCACACACTATAAGTTTTTTAATAAGCCTTTCCTCTTTAATTTTACCGCAATTAATTGATGCATTTAGACTTTTAACAGATATCTTTCTACCACCAATTTTATCTATTTCTTCATATGTATCACTAAAGGTTACCATTTTGGATGCAGAAACTGCAATTGCTACCGCACTTGCAGCACTATCAGCATCAACGTGATATGTTTCTTTATTTCCTCCATAACCAATAGGTGCAATAACTGGTATAAAATCTGACTCCTCAAAAAAAAATAATATATCAGGATTGATCTCAGTTGGTACTCCAATAAACCCCATATCTAATATTTTTTCGATATTGCTTGATCTATTCTCCCTAAGCGTAGTGCTTATCTTTTCAGCTTTTATTAGGCTGCCATCTTTTCCACATAACCCAATGGCCGAACCACCAGCAGCATTTATATGCTGAACAATTTTTTTATTAACTGAACCACATAGCGCCATTTCAATGATTTTCACGGTATCCTTGTCCGTAAGTCTGATATCATTTACAAACTTACTATCTATACCTAAGGCTTTCAGTACAGAATTAATTTCATATTCTCCATCATGAACTATGACTGGATTTATACCAAGCTGTTTCAACAAAACAACATTATGCACAAAAGCATTGAGCAGCGTTCTGTCTGAAATTGTCATACTGCTGCATTTGATGACAAAAGTTTCGCCGACAAAGTTGGGTATATTAGACAGCACTTCAAGCAACATTTCTGTTTTTTGTTTAAATGGTACTCCACCATTTGAAAATTCACTGCTCTTCATTTCTTTATCTTGTAAACTTGAAAAACTCATCCCTTACCTTGACTATTTTACACTTAGCACGGGTGCTTATTTGATGAATTGACACATTCTCATTATTAACCCACTTTTGAGTACTTTCTAAAATGGCATCGAGATTTTTTTGACCTACTTTGTCTATTTTTGTTAGCACAACATCAAAGTTAACATGATTATATGTTAACCAATAAATAAAGTCCTTGTCTATTTCTTTTAGCCCTACTTTGCTATCTATCAACACAAATACTCTTTTTAGGCTTCTTCTTTGAGCTAAATAATACTCAATCAGATCTAAATATTGCATTGTTTCTTCCTTGCTCGCACAAGAATAACCATACCCTGGCAGATCAACAAGTCTGAACTTGTCATTGTACATAGAGTAAAAATTTATTTGTCTAGTGCACCCAGGTTTAGAAGAAACTCTGGCAGCTTTTTTGCTGTTTATCAGTAAGTTAATTAAACTGGATTTTCCTACATTTGATCTACCGGCAAACGCAATCTCTGGAACCGATTCATCTGGTAATGATTTTATGTCTGAAGCTCCAAACATAAAATTGCTGTTTGATGTCATCCTTCTTGCCATTATATATAGAAATATCTAAGGTAGTATGTATATTATAACGTTATTGCTTGATGTAAAAAATTTTTTATTTCAAGTATATATTATTTACTTAAATAGTTAAAATATTAGATCTGAGCTATATGGATATAGAAAACAATTTGCAAGATTTGAAGAAAAAATTTAATGATATAGAAAGGAGATTAGAAAATCCTACCAATTTAAGTCAAAAAGAATTTATCAACCTTTCAAAAGAATACTCTGAGCTCAGGCCGATTATCAAAATAATCGATGAATATAACACGCTGAAAGAAGAAATCTCAGACTTAGAGGAAATAATAAGAGATGAAAATAGCGAACATGATATAAAGGAATTAGCAAAAGAAGAGTTCCTTGAGAAGCAAAAGATATCATTACCACAAGTAAAAGCCAAGCTAAAATTAGCGCTATTACCTAAAGATGAAGATGATTCAAGAAACGCAATATTAGAAATTAGAGCAGGTACAGGAGGAGAGGAAGCGGCATTATTTGCAGCAATGTTATTCCGCATGTACCAAAAATATGCAGAAAGGAGAAATTGGAAATTCGAGCCAATAAGCATTTCCAGTACAGGTATAGGTGGCTATAAGGAAGCTTCTGCACTTATTAATGGCACAGAAGTTTTTGCAAGGTTGAAATTTGAATCGGGAGTACATAGGGTGCAGAGGGTACCAGAAACTGAATCCTCGGGAAGGCTGCACACTTCGGCAGCTACTGTTGCCATATTACCTGAAGTTGAGGAGGTTGATTTTAAAATAGAAGAGAAAGACCTACGGATAGATGTTTACAGGTCTAGCGGTCCTGGAGGACAGTCAGTGAACACAACTGACAGTGCGGTAAGAGTTACTCACCTGCCAACAGGAATAGTTGTAATACAGCAAGATGAAAAATCGCAGCACAAAAATAAAGCTAAAGCGCTCAAAGTATTGAGAGCAAGATTATATGAAATTGAAAGACAAAAAAAAGAAGAGGAAAGGTCAACTATGAGGAAGAGCCAAATAGGCTCTGGAGACCGTTCTGAACGTATAAGAACTTATAACTTTCCACAGTCAAGAATAACAGACCATAGAATTAATCTGACTTCACATCGGTTAGAGCAAATTATAAAAGAGGGCGAACTAGACGAATTTATTGAGGCATTAATTTCACGCAACGAAGCAGAAAGGCTAGCGGGAGAGAGTTAAGTCTGTAATTGTTTTTTTAATCACAACGGGCTTATTTCGTTGTAGTTTCTTTTTAAACTTTTTTTTTCACAGAGATCTTAAATACTTAATACCAAGACTAATCTATTTTTATAATCTAGATAAATTTTTATTGATTTCTCTATAAATATTAATACGGTACTAATATATTAACTAATAATGGCAGTAAAGAAATGCGTAATAGTACTAGTGACATACACAATGAAGTGGTGGAAAGTTTAAATAGTCTTGCTTATAATGGACAAACAAGCAAATTTAAGAAGATATTTAATATCCTTACTTATCACCATAAACAGTGCTACCTTCACACAACGATAATGAAATGTCATGCTAAAGTTATGTACTGCATATTGAGTTCAATAAAAAGGGACGAAGCACTTAGTGTGCTTTACGATTTGTTTCAGGAAAAGAAAGGATTTGCATTTAACACACTCGATGTCATTGCTCATCAATCTACTTTTTTATTTAGAACTCTATTTAGTCAATTGAATTCTCAACAAAAAGAAGATTACAAGATATATTTAGAGATAAAATCTACGGTTAGTGCTAAGCACATTTTAGAGCGTTTTTATTCAAATGATAAAAGGAAGCCTAAAACAGAAAACTCTAATGCAAAGAATTCTAATACAGATAGTAGGTTGTTAAGGCAAAGAAAAAAGCCTACTCAGAATGGATTTTTAACGTTAAATAATTCTGCAAGCTTCCTTCCAAACTCTGCAACATTAGAAGAAACAACCGATCAACACGAAATAGAACCTCTTACAGTTAACTGGGGTTTAACATCAGAAGAATATCAGGACATGCTTTCAGAGTCAGATAATCGGTCATTTGATGAATTAATCTATTGGGTAACTGGAGAACAGCTATCAAATAGCCTTCAACTCTCAATATTAAAAAAGTTTAATGAACTAGAAGAAGTAATTATAGAACCAGCAGCAAAACGTCAACGCATATTATAACAATAACTAGAAAGTGGAAGGCCTATAGCTAAGGTTTTCCCACGTCATGCCGCAATTCATTCGCGGTATTTCAGCTATAGATCCCGCTAACACGTAGCGGAATGATGATTGTCGGCGTTGCTTTAGTTATAAATATTTAAGAAATTTACCAAACAGAGAAAAAAGACAATAAAACCCCGAGGTAGCTAGTTATTCCACTCTCTATTTTAAAATCCGGCGTTGGGTGATGTCTTAAACGACTTATAAGCGCGTTTCAGCTTGAAAACCAGAAGTTTTAAAAAGACATGCAGTGCACATAGTGCGAAAAATTAAACAATAGTACGCCAAATACAAGTTTTCTTGTCATTTTAACCTGTACAGATTGGGAAGTTAAACAAATAGCTTCAGTCTCATTCTAAGGGGGTTGAAAGGATTTGTCAAATAGTTTTTTTGTTTCTATAGTCCCATAGCATGACGTATGAAATGTTTTTTGAGGAAACTTGAATTTTCAACTACCATTAAACCAAGATTTCTCAGTACTTTAGCGCAGAATATTCTGTTGGAAAATACCCTGTTTAATCCATCAGTTGTAAGCGCCATGCTAAAATTATCAAAGCATCTATCGCGTGAAATTCTCTTCAGCAGATAACTACTGCCAACGTCAATGCCAGACGCTTTTGCAGCAGTTATGTGTCTTATAACACTTTCTATGTCTCTAATTCCAAGATTAAGCCCCTGTCCTGCAACTGGATGAATCGAATGGGCCGCATCGCCAATAAGCAAAACCCTGCCTTTATGCAGCTTTTTTGCAAAAGCAAAGCTTAAAGGATAAGATTTTCTTTCACCCTCTAATTTTATTTCTCCCAAGTAAGATCCAAATCTTTTTTTGAGTTCTGCGATAAACTCTTCTTCAGATAAGCTCATCAGCATTTTTGAAATTTCAGATTTTTCTGTCCAAACTATCGAAGAAGTATGACCACCCTTCATCGGCAGAATCGCAAATGGACCACCGGGAAAAAACCGCTCCACAGCTAAGTTTTGGTGGTGCAGTTCATGTTCTACATTAAATACTATGCTACTTTGTTTATAATCAAATTTTATTACTGGTATAGAAAATAACTCCGGTAGTTTGGAGTGTTTACCTTCAGCGCAGATAAGTAGCGATGATATTAATTGCCGACTATCGTCAAGAGTAACTTCCGCAAATCCTGCATCACAAGCGATTGTTTTATAAGAATGCGGAAAGTATATATTCAGTTTATTCAAAAAATTATTATTGATTGCACTCCATATGGTAGCGTTATTGATAACATAGCCCATTGGCTCTTCACCGACCATTTTATGATCATAATGCACAGTAACCGGACTATTTCCATCTAATATGCATATATCAAGTATCGGTTCAGCTTTGCTCTCTATGAACTGCCAAATCCCTAATTTTTCCAGTATTTTCTTCGATCCCTGAGAAATAGCAAATGTTCGATTGTCATCAATCACGCGCGGTAGGCTATTTTTCTCGATCACAGCTACAGACACAGAGTCATTACTTAGGCCAATCGCAGTAATAAGACCAAGCAACCCGCCTCCTGAAATGATTACATCATAATTCATTCTATTCACGCTAACCCTGAAATTACATTTTATCTGTTTTAAAAATAGTTTAAATAGTCTTTACAGACTATTTAAAAAAGACTCAACATCCTTAGCAATGTCTTCATAAATTCCTGCTAAACCTTCACTTAGCATTAAAGGATTTCCACAATCAGAAGCATGGCATATTTGTGGATCTAAAGGAACTTTGCCTAAGAGTTTGATTCCTAATTCTTCGGACATTTTTTTTGCGCCATCTTTTCCAAATATATATGTTTTTAAGTTGTCTTGAGTAAAGTGGCTCATATTTTCCACGATGCCAATAATCGGCACGCTAAACTTTGTAAACATATCGTAAATTTTACAAGCTTCGATTAAAGCAAGCTCCTGTGGAGTTGAGACTATTATCGCCCCGGTCAAGTTAAAATTCTCCATCAGACTTAAATGCACATCGCCGGTTCCAGGTGGCGTATCAACTATCAAATACTCTATACCGGACCATCTCGTTCCCATTAGCAAATTATAAAGTGCTTTCGTGATCATAGGTCCACGCCATATTGCTGCACGATCTTTATCGATAAAATAGCCGATTGAAATAGTATGTAACCCATACTTTTCTATAGGAATTGCCTTGCCATCATGTATTTTTAGCTTTAATTCCTCAGCACCAAGCATTTTGGGAATCGAAGGACCATATATATCTGCATCAACTAGTGCAACTTTGCGCTTTAATTTTGCCAATGAAAATGCGAGATTTAGTGCAACTGTAGATTTACCCACACCTCCTTTACCAGAGGCAACAACAATTATATTCTTCACTCCCTTGATATGTAGTTTAGCTCTTTGTTGTTCAGCTTGCTTTTGACCGGCAGCAACCACGGTCACTTTTCCTACTCCTGGTATAGCTTTAACAGCTTTTTCACAATTTCTTCTCAATCCTTCATTTGCTTGTGTGTTACCAGAAATTTCAATCGCAAAACCAACATCTCTGCCCTTAATAACAATTGAGGATATTATGCCAAGAGCGATTACATTTTTACCACTTTTTTGCTCTATGACTTTTTTTAAGCTCTCTCTTACAACTTCTTTGTCGATCATTAGGCCTTTAGGTGACTTCTTCCTGAAGTTGTTTAATTTCAGCTTGGGGAAGGCCAGTTGTTTGAGAGATAATATCAATAGAGATGCCAGCCTTAAGTAGGTTTCTTGCAACTTCAATTTTTCCTCTCTCCATGCCTTCATCAAATTTTTGGTTAAGGCAGGATAAATTGTCATCTTCACGTTTCTTATCTTGATTATACGTAAAACGCTCTTCTTCACTCCAGTTGTATTGGTTCAACTCATCATAAGCCCTGCCGATAATTTCATCATTTCCTACTATTTTTCTCAAATCCTCGTCACTAGTCTCATTTGCATATCTGAAAAAATAACACCATTTTTCAACTATGCTTTCTAGTTGATCCTCTTTTGTTTTTGGAAATTTCGGTAGTTCTATGAAAGTAAAACTAAAATCCTCCAGGTCATGTTTGAAGGTTTTCTGATCAAGAGTAACGTGATCAGATTTGTACTCTGGTTTATTAGGAAATAGAACAAAATCAGTGATGGCAATAAAGATAACTCCTTTAAGGTCTTGATATCGGGCACCTATGTCAGCTTGGCTTGAATAGGCTTTAGCAGCATAGTATTGGGCGCGTTTTTCAAAGCCACTGGTCCTAGCGACCTGCATCTCAACAATTTTTTGGACACCTGTAGAGTCTCTACATAATACGTCGACAATACTTTCCTTTTTGGCAGCAATATCAGGGTTTTGAATGGGACTAAGAAAGGTTACATCCTTTATTTCAACTTCACCAATGTGACCTAAAATATCATTTAGAAAATGAATTAGAATATCTTTATTTTTCTCAGTACCAAAGATACGCCTAAAGGCATAGTTGTTTTTTGGATCTAGAAACTTTGACAAAACCATAAGAGATTTACTTAAAAACCATTAATAATTATACACTATCTTTTGCAGATATTCAACTTCTGATTACTCCTTATTCTTCGCTCTTCCTGCACGCTTACGCTCATTTGGATCAAGAAATTTCTTGCGTAACCGTATAGACTTTGGAGTGACTTCCACCAGTTCATCATCATCTATATATGCTATCATCTCTTCCAAAGTCATTATTTTTGGCGGAGTAAGTTTTATAGCTTCATCACTACCTGCAGCTCTTATATTTGTCAGCTGCTTGCCTTTAAGTACATTTATCTCCAAATCATTGTCGCGGCTGTGCTGACCAACAATCATACCGCAATATACTTTGTCTTGTGGCTTGATAAACATAATTCCCCTGTCTTGTAAATTAAAAATTGCATACGCCACAGCCTCACCTTTATCAGTGGAAATTAACACTCCATTGCGTCTTCCAGAAATTGGACCTTTATGAGGAGCATAACTGTGAAATAAACGGTTGATGATACCAGTACCGCGAGAATCGGTTAAAAACTCCCCTTGATAACCGATTAACCCCCTTGATGGCACTAAAAATGTTAACCTTGTTCTTCCATTGCCAGAAGGTCTCATGTCAGTCACTTCACCTTTTCGGAAGTTGAGTTTCTCCATGATGACTCCACTATACTCATCATCTACATCGATTACCACTTCTTCTATAGGTTCAAGCTTTTTACCATCTTCTTCTTTAAATAATACACGAGGACGCGAAACAGAAAGCTCAAAGCCTTCCCTTCTCATATTTTCAATTAAAACTCCAAGCTGTAGCTCACCACGTCCACCCACTTCAAATGCCTCGCCACTGGGTGTCGGAGTCACAGTAATCGCAACATTTGTCTCAGCTTCTGCATATAAACGATCCTTTATGACAGTGGAAGTAAGCTTTGTTCCCTCTTGCCCAGCGAAAGGTGAATCATTAACGCTTATAGTAATTGCCATTGTTGGCAGATCGACCGGAGTCGAGCTTATTGCAGTTGTAACCTCTGGTGCTGCTATAGTGTCTGAAACTGAAGCTTTCTCAAGTCCTGTAACTGCTATTATATCTCCCGCTACGGCTTGTTCTACTGGAATACGTTTTAAGCCAGAAAATGAAAGTAACTTAGTCAGCCTTCCTCGCTCAACTACCTTACCATCAAGATCGAGTACCTTGAGGTCTGAATTGACTTTTGCGATTCCTTGGTAAACTTTCCCTGTCAATATCCTGCCAAGAAACTTATCAGACTCAAGTAAAGTAACCAGCATAGCAAAAGGTACACTTTGGTCGTAAATAGATGGTTTTATATAATCTATAACCGTTGAAAATAATGGGCTTAAATCTTTTCTTTCGTCAGAGAGTTCTTTAACACACCAGCCATTTCTACCAGAAGCGTACAACACTGGAAAATCAAGCTGTTCGTTAGTTGCATCAAGGTTAAAAAACAATTCATATATTTCGTTCAACACTTCATCAATTCTGCTGTCTGGCCGATCGATCTTATTGATTATCACAATCGGCTTCAAATCTGCTTTTAGTGCTTTTGATAACACAAACTTAGTCTGTGGCATGGGACCTTCTGCAGCATCAACCAGCAGCAACACACCATCTGCCATACATAGCACCCTTTCTACTTCTCCACCAAAGTCCGCATGCCCCGGTGTATCGATAATGTTGATTTTTTCATCGCCCCACATTATTGACGTACATTTTGCAAGTATTGTAATTCCGCGTTCACGCTCTTGATCGCCACTATCCATCACTCGTTCTTGAACTTCTTGATTTTCACGAAACGTGCCACTTTGTTTTAACATGTTATCGAGTAAAGTAGTTTTGCCGTGGTCAACATGCGCAATTATCGCAATATTACGGATTGATTTAAATTCATTCATTTCTTATTATTTCAAATTTAATTTAGTAATAAGTATACATGTAATATACTTAGAGTAAATAGACCTTTTGCATAGCCATATAACAAACCTTTAGCAGCGTATGTCATCCAGCAGAAACGAAAAAAACTACTTGACAACCTTCGTCGTTACCCTTATTATAGTATTGAAGCTATTT
>NZ_JAHDJT010000089.1 GCF_023661085.1 Wolbachia pipientis | reverse complement strand
ATACCTTATTATTCTGTTCTCTTTCACATCTTCTTTCCTTAACTTGACGCGTATGATTTATAAATACACTCTCCTTTTTTCCTGGCATAACTTTACATTTTTAAAAATATATTATAATATCAACATATTTTCTTAAAAAGTCAACTAATCACTAGGTAAATAAGCTTGAATGTTTGTCTGTAATGTTGTATAGTAGTTACTTCAAGAAGTGCAGTATGGACAATACCATCATAAGAAAATACGATATTAGAGGTGTAGTAGGCAAAGACCTACAGATCAGTGATGGATATGAGATAGGCAGAAAATTTGGCCAAACTGTAGCTAATGTTTGTGTAGGCTATGACAGCAGAATAGATTCGCCAAGTATAGAAAAAGAATTAATCAGGGGCCTAATTTTATCTGGAGCAAATGTTACACGCATAGGATTGTGCTCTTCGCCTATGCTCTACGCTGCAACGCAAATCATGCAGGCAGATCTTGGCATTATGATCACCGCTTCACATAACCCCAGCGAATACAATGGCTTTAAATTTTTCAGCAGTAAGAGAGTTTACTCAGACCAAGAAATGAAGGAAGTTATAAGCAGTCCGATTAAAGACAGTACAAAAATTGGCAGCTCAATTAACATAAATATATATAGTGAGTATATTTGCATATTAAAAGGTGCGCTCAAGAACAACTCTACACAAAAGCTAAAAATAGCTTGGGATTTTGGCAATAGCCCGGCAAGTGGAATTGCGAGGTATATTGAAAAGATCTTACCAGGTCATATACATATCGTAACCAATAACTCTATAGATGGAACATTTCCACTGCACGACCCAGATCCCATAGAGGAGAAAAATCTCGTTCAATTGATTGATATTGTAAAGGAAAATAAATGTGATCTTGGTATTGCACTCGATGGTGATGGTGATAGAGTGCGCTTAATTGATAATAAAGGCAATGTTGTTTCTAATGACCATTTATTTATGATTTTTGTGCGTGAAGTATTGGAAGAATATCCAGGAAGCAAAGTTATTGCTAATATAAAAATGAGCATGAAAGTACATGACTTTATCAGCGGATTAGGAGGGAAAGTAATTGCATGTGCTACTGGACATTCACTAGTTAAGAAAAAGATGGTAGAGGAAGAGGCAAAATTTGCTGGTGAACTGAGTGGACATTTTTTCTCCTCTGAGCTAGGCTTTGATGACGGATTATATTCTGCTATTAAAGCCATTGACGTTTTACTTAAGAAAAATCAAAGTCTATCTGAGGTGATTGAGGATTTACCAAAATTATATATCACCCATGAAGTGAAGGTTGTAGTTAAAGATGAGAAAAAATCTCAAATAATTGAATCAATAAAGAAAACGCTAGAGCAACAAAATATTGCATTTTCAGAGCTCGATGGTATTAAAGTAACCAACAAAGATAATAAAGGTTGGTGGCTCCTTAGAGCGTCAAATACACAAAACTGCATTACAGCAAGATGCGAAGGAGAAACCTTAAAAGATTTTGAACTGACTAAAAAGGTCTTGTTTTATTACATTGATAGTATCCGCTCAATGGAGTAGGTGGACAAGGTAGTGTAAAAAAACAACTAACCACTTGCTGAAGAACATTCACCTTCTGCGGTATTTGATGATGGAGCAACCAATTTGCTTAAAATCTCACCTTTCGCTCCCATAGCACAAATGACACCGCCTGACATGAGGATTACTTTATCAACCACAGATAATAACGGTAGTTTGTGAGTTATGATAATAGTTGTGGTATTTTGTTTTCTTGCAACGTTGATTGCATTAATTAAGCATGCCTCTCCACTACTGTCTAGGTTGGCATTTGGCTCATCAAGTACCAAAAGCTTTGTGTTTCCATAAAAAGCTCTTGCAAGACCAAGCAGTTGTCTCTGCCCACCAGAAAGTGTCACTCCAAAACTCCCTATCGTTGTATCATACCCATTTGGTAAACTCAGTATTAGTTCATGTATTCCTGCAATTTTTGCTGCTTTGATTATTTCTTCAGGATTTGGGTCTGGTCTCATGCGAGCAATATTGGCTTTGACGCTGGTGTTAAATAACTCAATGTCCTGAGGTAAGTAACCAACATAATTACCAAAATTTTCTCGATTCCAAGTGTATACATCGGCACCATCTAGTCTGACTACACCAGATATGGGCTTCCATACACCAACGGTTAACTTTGCAATAGTTGATTTACCAGAAGCACTTGCACCAATAACGCCCACCACATCTCCTGGCTCTATAACAAATGATATCCCTTTTATTGTTGGTTTGTTGCTCCCATAAGGAGTAAAAAATACTCTATCAAATTCCAGTCTTCCTTCGGGTTCTGGTAGAGCCATAGTTTGTTCTCTTTTTGGTGATGTGAGTATAAGTCTTTGCAGTCTACCATACGACATTCTGGCCTGATTTAGAAATTTCCAAGTATGAACTGCTGCATCAAATGGAGCCAATACTCTACCCATTAAAATTGAGGCAGCGATGATGCTACCGGCAGTTTTATGGGCTGTAATTGCAAGTAATGCACCTGTTCCAA
This sequence comes from Wolbachia pipientis, assembly GCF_023661085.1. Lineage (GTDB taxonomy): Bacteria > Pseudomonadota > Alphaproteobacteria > Rickettsiales > Anaplasmataceae > Wolbachia. The sequence continues at coordinate 3,218 of NZ_JAHDJT010000089.1, read as the reverse complement.
TTACCGATATTTGCAGAGTCGAGCGCAGAAACTTAGTGATTCCAGTAATTACGTTAGAGCGATTTTGTGCTTTGATTTGCATTGCGCGGTTCTGGTCGTTTCGTTTGCACCAATCAGAAACTATGAATTCTGACATACCCATAGCTTCAACCACTTCTGCATTTCTTGTTGCAACATCTATAGCATTGATATTCCGTATAGTTTCTTCGTTGGTTTCTTGCAATATGCGCTTAGTGGCAAGCTCATTCCATATTGCCATAGAGACTAATATAATGATTCCGGCAATAGCTATAAACCCCGTGGAGGTATGTATCATAAAGATCACAATAAGGTAAATTAACGACCATGGGGTATCAAATAGTGAAAATATACCATTTCCGGTAATGAAATTTTTTATTACCCCAAGATCTCGTAGTGCTTCACCACTGGAAGTTGAGCTTTGCACTGATGTTAGCCTAATTGATCTTACTATCAGGTCTGGTGTCGCAGTTTTATCGATCCAGTCACCAATCTTTGCCATGGCTAGGTATCGACAGGTTTCGAGCATTGCAGAACACGCAAACGCGGATAAAGTGATGATTGTCAGCATAACTAGCGTCGATACGCTTTCACTCGATATTACCCGATCAAGCACCTGAGAGGTATAAAGTGGCAGGAATAACATTAACAAGTTGATTCCTGAACTAAACCAGAAAATGAACCAAAATGCACTTTTACACTTCTCTAAGCAGGTGTATAGCGTACTTTGCTTCAATTCCTTTTTTATCGATGGCGTGATTTCCACAATCTTCCTTTTAACTTGATTACATGCACCATATACAACTTTTATTGCAAAAATATTAACAGCAGCTACTAACTTTAAGTTGATATGATAAAATATTAATATACATAAATAGAAAATATAAACAATGGCAAAAAGAAATAGCTTTCTTTACTACCTAATTTGGAATGGAGAGTCCTTAATAACTTTCCAATTCCCACTTTGGCCTTGGTGCAAAATTTAGTGAATCCATACAACTCTTCTGTAATTTTTCGATGCCTGTCCACCCAACCATTACTGCATTGTCTGTACATAGGTTGCTTGGGGGAAAAAATACGTTCAAGTTTATGTGTTTTTTTAATTTTTCTCTCAGGAAATTATTTGCTGCAACCCCGCCAGTAATTACAAAATCATTGATTTTGATATTTAAAGACGCAGTCATAATAACCGCATTTTTGACTCTATCGAGTAGTATATCGCTAATATACTCTTGAAATGAAGCACATACATTACACACATCTTGCTCGCTCATTTCAAGTTCTTGCACTAAGTTTTTTACTGCTGTTTTGATTCCAGAAAACGAAAGATCACATCCAGGACGGTTTTTCATCGCCCTTGGAAGTTTAAATCTTGTGCCATCACCTTTTTCAGCTAATTTTTCAATTAGTGGACCTCCAGGGTAGCTTAAACCCAGCATCTTAGCAACTTTATCAAATGCTTCACCCAACGAATCGTCTAGTGTTTCTCCAAGTTTAATGTATTTACCCACATCCTGTGCGATTAAAAATTGGCAATGACCGCCTGATATCAATAAGACTAAAAACGGAAATTTGACTTCATATAGTAACCTAATAACCAGTGCATGCGCTTCCAAATGATTAACTGCAATGAATGGTTTTTGTGCTGCATGTGCAATCGCTTTGGCCATCATTGTGCCAACTATTAATCCACCTATGAGTCCTGGTCCTGATGTTGCTGCAATTGCATCCAGATCACAAAAATTAAGGTTAGATTTTTCTATAGCGCTTTTTATTAGACCACTTAAATGCTCCATATGAGCACGTGACGCTATTTCAGGGATCACCCCACCGCGTTTTTTGTGTTCTGTTTGAGAAAGAATCTCGTGGGCAAGTACTTGCTTATCACTATTTACAATTGCTGCTGCAGTTTCATCGCAGCTTGTTTCAACAGCTAAGATAGTTTTCACGTATATTCGAGCATTTTAATTATAAAAACTATACCCTAAAATGCCGTGAAAGTTAACTGTATTCTGCTAAGTTAATCATCATCCCTAAAGATAGAGCTAATTTTTTTGCCTCCAGGAGAAAACTTACCAGTCCAGTTACTCTTCACCTTGGTCACGTCTTGAATGGCAGTTTTATTGCTGTATTCCTTTATTTCCTTATCTATTCTGTCGATTATTTGTAGGGTCTAGGCAGTTCTTTTTCCATTGGTCAGTAGCAAGGAATACCCTGTTTAAATCTTGAGTGCGAATTAAGTACTCTTTATCTTTAGGGTAAACCTCTTGTGCCCAAGCAAATAGCTCAAAATAGCGTGCAAATAATTCCGATGCGCGTGATTTTGCAGTCTGATAAGCTTATATCTCCTTAAATATAACTTGACCGATAATTCTCTGTACAAGAATATTTGCTTGCTTTAGGTTCTGCTCAATATCCTGATAGACTTTATGGAGAAATTCCTGCTCTAGTTTTAGGTTCAGCTCATTTTCAACCATATGTGAAAGTTCATGTACTATGATATACGGATTTGACCTTCTCAGCACAATAACGTACCTATTTATACCGGAAGATTGAGTTGTCTTACATACTCCTTCTTCCGTATCCGTCAGCCCCTCTCGATGTATTTCAAATGAGAGCCTATTTCGCTTTATTAGTGATAAAGTAAGGTTTAATGTGTTCCTAAACTTCTCAAATTGGTAGAAATACTCTATATACCGTGTGGTATTTTCACTATTCCCCACTTTAGTAGCTTGCCTTATTAAGTTCCTAATTAGCATATTTTGTTACTATAGCGATATTTCTGCTTTATACTAGGAAATTGAACCATTACAAAGTGTTTTTAGGGAACTTCATTGTATAAATACCCACAACTGTACGAGCATTGTGTCGAGCCCCTGCAAAGGTGTTCTAAGTAGTCCCTTCTCCTGTCATTCCAGTGCTCCCTTCTTGTCATCCAAGTAGCTGACACTGGCATCCAGTCTTTCCATAATAATTAAAATGTTGTGTTTTAAATTAAGATTAGCTACTTTCTATGCTCACAAAATTAGTTTGCTTGTAAGTAAGCAAACTTTCCTGGATTCCAGCGTCACGCACTGAAATGGTACCCTTCACGGGCTTTTGAATTGCTTTAGCTGCAAACATTAAGAAATTTACCAAATAGAGAAAAAAAGGCAAAAGAAGCCCCGATCGGTGGCTAATTATTTATATGTACCTCAAAT
>NZ_JAHDJT010000088.1 GCF_023661085.1 Wolbachia pipientis | reverse complement strand
GTCATTTTAACCTGTACAGATTGGGAAGTTAAACAAATAGCTTCAATACTATGATGATGGGACTGGCGAAGGCTGTCAAGTAGTTTTTTTGTTGCTATTGGATGACGGCTGGTCAAATCATAATGTTCATGCAGTTATACGCTTGACACTAGAACCTATGGGGACTACTTTGATGACATGGCAGACCATAAACAAAGCTGTTAATTCTGCACAAAAATGTGTATGATAATTACAATAATATACGGAAAATATGGACATAACTATACACTCACAGGAAGACTTTGAGTTCATGCGTAAAGCTGGCCGGTTAGCAGCTGAAACTCTTGATTTTATTGCACCACATGTAGAAGTAGGAGTAACAACTAATGAGTTAAACAATTTATGTCATGACTTTATAATCAAAGCAGGCGCAATTCCAGCACCATTGAACTATAGAGGGTACCCCAAATCGATTTGCACTTCAAAAAATGCTGTTGTGTGTCACGGCATTCCTGATGATAAGCCGCTTAAGGATGGAGATATTGTAAATATCGATGTCACGGTAATTTTAAATGGCTGGCATGGCGACACGAGCCGTATGTTTTGGGCTGGTAAGCCATTAATAAAAGCAAAACGCTTGTGTGATGCTACTTATGGCGCATTGATGGAAGCGATAAAACAAGTTAAACCTGGTAATAAATTAAATGAAATTGGACTTGCTATAGAGAAATATATTGAAGATTTTGGCTATTCTATCGTACGTAACTATTGTGGACATGGTATAGGAAAAGTCTTTCACGCTCCACCAAATGTGGTGCATTTTTATAATAAAGATGAAACTCTTGTCCTAAAGGAAGGCATGTTTTTTACAATAGAACCAATGATTAACGCTGGAAAACATGAAACTCTGCTCAGCAAGCTAGATGGCTGGACAGTAACAACACGTGACCTTTCACTTTCTGCGCAGTTTGAGCATACGCTTGGGGTAACAAAAGACGGTGTTGAAGTATTCACATTATCGCCTAAGAATTGGCATTTCCCGCCTTATAGCTAGATTCTTTAAACTCTTTTATTTGGCGTCTTATGTTTAATTTTTCGCATTATGTGCACTGCATGTCTTAAAACTTCGGGTTTTCAAGCTGAACGCGCTTGTAAGTCGTTTAAGACATCAAAAACGCCAATATTATAAGATAGATAGTGAATAACTAGCTAACAGGGTTTTTTTGCCTTTTTTTCGTTTAGCAAGTTTCTTAAATATTTATAGCTAGTTGCAATTTATGAACAAACATTTGTTTTTACAGCAAGTGATATTGTTCCAGTGTGTGAAGCTGGAATGGCTTTGTTGCACAGCAATCGAAAAACCTAGCGGTTGCTGACAAAATCCATTATAAGATAGCAGTTTAACCGCTGAAGAAAAATACGCCAGAAAAAAGCTGGTACCGAAATAAAATTATTCACTGCTTATGCTGTAATATGGATGTAAGTTTTTAGCTATATGATATCTGAAATAATAAATGCAATACAGAACAACTTGTTAGTATGTTTTCCAACAGAGACAGTTTATGCTCTTGCTTGTAGTGCACTAGATAGTGGAGCTATAAAGAAAATATACCAGGTAAAGAAGCGTTCTCAAAATAAACCACTATCTATATCTGTTAGTGATATTTACAGTTTGACAAAAATAGCAGAGCTAGAGGAAAAATACTTTAGTTTAATAAACCACTTCTCTCCTGGACCAATTACCTATATCTTACCGCTTAAAAATAATAACATATTACCAAATGAATTCTTTAAAGGCAGCATAGGCGTAAGAATTCCTAATCATCCTATTGCAATTTCAATACTAAATGAGCTGAAAACTCCAATAGTTGCAACTAGTATCAATATTTCAGGAGAAAAAAGTGTATGCAAAGCAAGCGATATACCTCAATCTATTAAGCAACATCTGTCTGCGGTAATTGAAGATGATAAATTAGTTTCCGGTATGGAATCTACTGTTATTGACTTAACTGGAGATAAGATTAAGGTTTTAAGAGAGGGTGCAGTTTTACTTCAAGTAATATGTTTTCAGGCTGAGGTCGATAGGAGGAATGAAAAAAGTAATAGGCCATGATCAAGCCAAAAAAAAGTTGATGGACAACCCGTCTGTTCAATCTTGGCTGGTCTGTGGTAAAAAGGGAATAGGAAAGGCAACACTCGTAAAATCCTTTTCTAATTGGTTTCTTATAAAAAACTATGATGAAGTAGCGTTGGATTTGCACATTGTTGAAGGTAACAAAATAGGAGTAGAAAAGGTGAGAGAAATGAAAAGTTTTCTGCACTTAAGCCCTATTCAATCAGAATACAAGATAGCTGTTATAGACAGCTTAGAAGCAATGACGAACAACGCTAAAAATGCGATATTAAAAATATTAGAAGAGCCGCCGAAGAACTCTAAAATATTCATAATTAGCCACAAGCCATACAATATACAAACCACTATTAAATGTAGGTGCTTTCAACTAAATTTACTGCCACTGACTTACGATGAAACGAAGCAAGTTGTTTCATCTCAATGTAAATTTGATGATCAAGTATTCGATGAAATTGTTACCCTATTCTCTGGAACACCAGGCATGATAATAAATGCAATAAGTAGCGATGCCTGTGAATCATACAAATGCTGTTATACATTCCTTCGTAATTTGAATAACCCCGAAGCAATTAATAAAGTAATAAACAGCGAAATCGAGTTAGAACTAGCATCATATATAATTCAAGCCTTCGTTTTAGACAAAATAAAAAAAGAGGTAAATGGCGTTGAAATTTTGCTAAGTAAGTGGAAGAAAGTAGATGAACTTTTTGTTGCTGCTAAGCAACTCCACTTAGATAAAAAGCATGTTTTAGCTAATGCGATTAATATCATAGCATCAGTCCACTGAGTATAATACTTTTAGCATAAATTTGTGATAAAATACTGTCAATTTTATATTCAAAGTACGTGGTTTGACTGATAATAAATTAACTGTATGGCAATCGATAGAAGTTTTGATGAAAGCCATACTGAATATGCAGAAAGAACTAAGCTTAATTAAGAACATGGCTTTAGACCAGTACGTAACCTTAGAAAAAGGAAAGGAGCTATCAAATGGTATTTATGAAGCAAATTTTAAGCTAAACAAAGCAATTAATATAGCTACTTTGCCAAAAATTGGCTATCACATGCTCAGTGGCGAGTTTGTTGTGCGTAACCATATTACAAAAGAAGAGGTAAAAATCCCTCGAGATTTTCATTACCTTAAAGTTGTTAAATTGAATGACAGTGATTACAAATTAACATTTTGCAACGTTTTAGGCAATGAGTTTTTTGAATATAAAAAATATGATCCACAATATTCTGGTGTTTCAGATGAATATAAATTTGTGGATTTTGGTAGTGTGAAAAAGACCCATAACCTAAAATTTAAGGAACATGTTGGTTACGCACCTAAGTTTTTTGCTATGGAGGGAGCTGTTGAGCCTGGATCTCGAAACCATGCAGCGGATTTATTCGGGCTAGTTAAAGATGACAGAGGCAGAAAGGTGGGAACCCTCGCTGATGAATTTGGTTATTTTGATGACCAAGATAAATTACGTTATTATAATTACCACAAAAGTGCAGATGGTAATACCTATGATCCTGAAAATTTCAATGTAAAGATGATAGATGTGGATATGAGCAAAATTGACAAATTCTGTCTTATTACGGAACAAGGTGATATAATCGTTCATCCTGTCTTAGAAAATTTAAATATATTTTAAAATTTTTAGGGTTTATTGTTGTTATGATAATTCAACAGGGCTTTATATTATGGAAGACAAGCTGCTTGAATCAGTAAAAAACAAGAGTTATTTTAGTAAAGCAATTGAATGGTACTGTTATAGATACCTGTCTTGTATAGCAGAAAGATCTTGGATGGTATTGATAGTATCATTTCTCCTAGTGTGCTTATGTTTATTACTACTAAACATATACCTGTTGTTCCCTATTAAAAGAGATTTTAATTTTGTAAAATATGTGAATTACACAGAAGATGAGTTCTCTATAATACGTAAGCTTAGTTTTAATGAAAATGATGATGAATACACCTCTATAGCTAAGTACTTAGTAAGTAAATACGTTGAAGCATATGAATCTAGTAGAGTTATTGAGCCAGAATACCGAGAAAATTTCATACAAAACAACTCTATATATAAAGTCTATCAAGGTTTTCAAGAAAAAATGAGCAATGAAACTAGTGATTTGTCTTTATCTAAGAAAAAAATTTCCAACATAAATGTAGTAAAGTTATCCATCGACCGACCAATTAAGGACCTAGTCACATTCGCTGGAAGTGCTGTTGTAGTTTTTACAACTGAACAAAATAAGAAGGTGGAGAATCGAACTGTTGATATCAGCTTTACTTTGTCCAATACTCAGGCAGCTCTAAGTGGTATAATACCATTTAAATTTATTGTCGATAGTTATAAATACAGGTGATCACCATCCTTATTGACTGAAACACCTTCCAAGACTTTTAATCTCATTATTCTAGCCGTTAGACAATTTTTCAAAAATTCCTATACCAAATTTCACTGATAATAACGCTAACTATGGATTAGATTTTGGTAAGTTATTGAAAATCGTGACCTTTTGAATTGTGCTTAATCAAGCTTAAAAATGGCAGTTCATTGCCTTTCAAGCTGTAAAACTTCCCCAGTATGATATCGGTATTTTGTTTTTCTTGCAGTCCATCAGTTTTAGATGACGGGGAACTCTGTTACATGACTATTTAAAGGTGAAAACAGAAGCTGAAGGACTCGAGCTGGGCAAGTAAAATTCACGAAAGCTATAATTAAAGAGAAAATTTGGTAGAAATGAGTAATGGTAAAAATTTTTTTATTGACTCAATTCCATTTCATTCCATAAACTTAATTTATTTTTTTTATTAGATCTCAGCTAGGTACACACCTTTATGTAAATAAGGGTTAATAAAACGCATCTTATATGGCTAACTTTGTTAAATTGACAAGCAAGCGTGAGAGGAGTTCGTTTTGGTACTGTTTTAGACACTCTCACCCAATATAGTAAAAAGCTAATGTCCTTTCTAATAGTAGCAAATTGGAAAATGAATGGAACACGATCTTCATTTATTGACTTTATAAGCAAGCTTAACAGCAAGAGTAATGAAATTGCCTCTAGATTAGTGATTTGTCCACCTTTTACGTCGTTTCCAGACAACATAGAACTAAGCAATAATATTAGTATAGGGGCACAGAACTGCCATCATAAAGAATCTGGTTCTTACACAGGTGAAATCAGCGCAGAAATGCTGAAAGAATTAGGATGCACCCACGTAATACTTGGGCACTCTGAAAGAACCAACGAAACAGATAGTGAAATAAAGCTTAAATCAGAAACAGCAATAGAATCGGGTTTACGCCCAATAATTTGTGTAGGTGAAAATGCAGAAGATTACAAGGGTGGCAAAACAAAGGAAGTAATAGAATATCAATGCAAAAACCGCTTGCCAACACATGGTGAATATACTGTAGCATATGAACCTATATGGGCAATAGGTACAGGACATGTGCCAAGCAATGATGCAATTGCTGAGGTAATAGAAGTGATAAAATCCTGCACTGGTAAAAGGCACGTTATATATGGTGGTTCAGTCAGTTCAGAAAATATAGAAAATTTGTTGAATATATCAAATTTATCAGGGGTTTTAATTGGTAGTGCAAGCTTAGATTTCGACCACTTTTATAAAATTGTGCAACAGGTTGAAAAAGCCTATTAATTCTGAAATCAGTAATTAAGCGACCTAGCATTGTGCCCGTTTGGCGGAGCATGCGCGTCAAGTTAAGAGATTGTGAGCAAATTTAGAGAAGTTAGGGTTGATACCCTA
>NZ_JAHDJT010000087.1 GCF_023661085.1 Wolbachia pipientis | reverse complement strand
TTTACAGGAATCGATGATCGTGACGTTATCATAGATAGTGGTGGTGGCTCTAACAACAATGAGAAAGATGTAGTTGAAAATTGTAAAAAAGTAATTATTTTGCCGTATACTACAGTCAAGGGTGGAAAGAGCAGTTATACTTTTTACGTAAAAACTGCAGACTATAAAGGTAGGGATTTATATTCAGAAATTGATGTAGATGGAACAGGAACTATAATTTTTCCAGAAATTGATTTATTAGGTGATTGTGATCAAATAACTTACTCTACAAGCAGTAACACTTTATCTTTAAAAATAAATTTGGGTCAAGACAACAAATTTACTCTTGATATAAAAAATTATGTTGAGCAAAGCAATAATAAACCTCACTTTGCACTAATAGACAAAAATGGTAGTAATATTGTTCCTAAAATTGAAAGGTCAGACTCATCAGTTATAGAAATTAATTCATTTGAATTACATTCAGAACATTCTCTAGATAACTTTGATGACATAGAAAATCATTACAAGAAAATTCTAAACAATAACAAGGATTACAAAGTCTTTAGTGTTATCAGAGATAGAGTACAGAATCATGGTAATAGTGCAGTTCCAAATATGGTTTTTGGTTCTCAGGAAGATGATGTAATGAACTTCGATCAAGGTACTATATTTGCGAGAGGAGGAAAAGGAAGTGACGTGTATATTATTGCTGATGGTATAGGTAACAAAGAAATTCAGATTGATAATTATTCAGATGATGAAAAAGCGGATACGCTATTTATGCCAGAGGTTGAAAAAGATTTTTTAGTCCAACAATGTAACTTACATTTAAACTATAATAATACTAGTATTCAAGTAAAAAACTATCTTCAAGATCGTAATTATAGACATCTCGTAATTATGAATAAAAAAGGAGAAACATTTATTCCTTATGTACAGTCAATGTCGTGTTCTTCCTCAGAAAAAGGTAAATTAGTTCCTTTTTTCCACGCTACACAAGCTCAAAACATGTTTGTGTTACCTAAAGATTTTCAAGATGATCATGTAGTGATAGATTCCCGTCTTGAAGATATTGAGCGATATAGAAACAAAGATCATCTTTTACTGATAAGGAATAACGAGGTTCCTTTTATAATAAAAGTAGAAAATTTTTATGATAATCAAAGTAAATGGAGAAACGTTAATTTTTTTCTGTGGAATGATGGTAATTTTTCCTCATATCTTGGCTTACAGCAAGAAGTTAATGGAATAATGGACTATCAAGATAAACTTAAGAGTGATTATGAGAAAACTGTAAAAGAATACACTATAGACTTCACTGAGTCTGTCGATATTACACATAATCAAAATGGTACTTTAAATTCGATAGAGGAAGATGAAAAGCGTACAGGAGTAATGATACTGAAGAATATTACTCCAGATCGGATTAGAGTTTCTAGTAGTAACACAGATTTGGTGTTTTCTGATGAAGTATCCAATCACACAATCAATATAAAGAATTGGAATAATTCTGAATCTTATAGAATTTCTACATTAGAATTTGATCTAGGTTTAGAACCGATAGTAATCCGTAGATTAGATAGATTCAATTTATCCGAGGCAAGAAAAATACAAGCTTTAATTGATAAAGCTTCAGAAAATTACTAAAATAGAAGTAAATATACCCCTAAAGTGGAAAATGACTTTAAATGTTTAATATCAGTTGACGATTTTGAAAGAGAAAACAAAGAACCAACACATCAATGTCTTGGTTTTTCTTCACTCCAGGACCGAGTTAGCTTTACAGAAAATTTCTGTAGTTTAGAGCAAATCGAGGAACTCAAAAATAAAACACCAAGTAGTAATCAGATTTTGACATTGCTTGAAAAGTTAGAAAATAACCTTTTGCTGAATGGTTATGATTCAAACATCATAGATCAGTGCAATAAGTGGATGATAACTTCAGGATTGGGGGTATTGAAACCTTTGGTAAGCACAGCAGTTTATGAAGGTAAATGGGATGAAGTCAAAACTCTTCTTGATAAAACTGCTAAAAAAAGTACTGCTGATGTTGAACATAAAAGTCAGTGTTCACAAAAATGGACGCCTTTGCATTATGCTGTTTACAACGGTAATGTGAAATTAAGTGAAAGTGTATTTAAATCATTTTTAGAGAAGAAAGGTGACATTAATGCTTTAACTAGTTGTAACGATGATAATTGGGCACTTTTGCACTATGCTGTTCATTATGGTAATCCTGATATGGTTAGCTTTCTTATAGATAAAGGTGCTAGTATTGAAATTAGAAGTAAGGAGGGTAAGACACCCCTGCATTTGGCTGTTGAAGAAGCAAAGCAAAACGTAATTAATCTTCTTCTTGATAGAGGTGCTGATATCGAGGCTAAAAACAACGATGGTAGAACACCTCTATATTTAGCCGCTTACAATAATGACTTAGGTGTAATTGAACTTCTTTGTAACAGGATCAAGACTAAAAGTAATGACGCATTTAAAATGATAAAACAGGTTGAATTTTTAAAGAAGGAAGTTGTTAACCAAGCAAATATTCCATCTAACGCAAAAAGATTGGTAGAGTTTTGTATAAGTAGTTTAAAAGGTTCGATAAAAAGTACAGCAAAAAAGGTGCTAAAGGATGGTATGCTGCATAATCGTAGTGCTTCGACTATTGAACTTTTGGATGAGATTTATAATTTTGATGAAAAGTTGTTTGATAGAGCAATTAAGGAAGCTGTAAGTGACGTATACTGGCAAGTAGATAAAAAAGAAATATTAAGGTTTATATACAGTCATAATAACCCTGGTCAGAGTATCTCAGGTTATATGGCTGTGTTTGATAAAATGCCGAAGAACGATGGTGCAGTATTTGAGTTAGCTCACCGTATTAAAAGTACAGTGAATTCTAATAAATATTCCGGGGTCAGTTCAGAAAAAAGATCTGATCTTGAAAGGCTAAAAAGTAAATTACCAGAGTCAGTGAGAAATGCGGTATTTTCATCAGAGGTATGTATTAAAAATGTTGAGTATGGAAGGTACTTGTACTCACCTAATAATGATTGTATGTACCACTTAAACAATTGTGATAGGGATAGGCGGTATGTGTTCACTTGGCCTTCAAATGGAAATAGTGATCAATTTAAGTGGAAGGTTGAGCTCAATGGCGATAATGTGTATCTAAAGAATGTTGAGTATGGAAGGTACTTGTACTCACCTAATAATGATTGTATGTACCACTTAAACAATTGTGACAAGGATAGGCGGTATGTGTTCACTTGGAAATCAGGGGAAAGTGTTACCAATGGTGTTTGGAAGATTGAAGATTGTGGATCTACTTGCAAGAGACGTAGTATACAAGGGTCAAATGGTTATAATCAAAGTGTAGTAGACTATCAGTCAATATTGACTGAAGAAAATAGTCAGCAAATAGCAAGTAGAATATCTACTATAGTTGAAGATGTTGAAAGGCACACCTTTTTAAATCAGTCAAAAAATAAGTTAGATTTAGATAGTTGTTTAAATAATAGAGGGAGAAGCAACGCTGCGGATTCTATGAGGAGAGATGTTTGTAGTGAACTCAATGCAAGTGGGAGAAAAAATATTGTTCTAAGCGGAAACGATGTATGTACAATTACTTCAGGTCATGAAACACTTGATATTGAAAACTTCCCTATTCAAGAGGTAATCATTAATGAGGGTGTCAATGGAAAGAAAAGTTTAAGAAGTATATTAGATTTACATCAGCTGGTACAGCAAGTAGATAGGGATTTGAGTATAAAACCGATACCAACGGTTATTAAAGACAAAAGTGATTTATTAATTAAGTTATCTATATCAGCTACCGGCTTGCAGCAAGATGTAATAACAGTTAGGCTGAAGGATGCACTTATAAATAAGTGGTATAAAAAACTACAAATTATTTTTGATAATGCACCGGTGGAAATAGATGGTAATCTAGATTTAAAGTCTTCATTCTTTATTTCTGATGAGAAAATTATTGTAGTAAGACCTCAAGACATAGAAGAAAATAGTAAACTAATTATATCTAAAAAAGCAGGGCGGTATACCTACCTTCATGATAAATATGACTTGATAGTTACCAATGCCTTTAATGCTGGCATAGAAGCAAATGAGTTGTGTATTATATATTTTAGAGATTTCTATAAAGAACCTGAAATGAAAACATTATCTATAAAATTTACTGACAAAGAGATATTATTAAGTAATGAAGTAGATAAAATACATAATTCAGATAGTATTGATAAATTAAATAATGTGAGTTCTATTGTTAATTCACAAGAGAGTTCTATACATTTAGAGGTTCCAAACAGTGGAGACATAAATGCTCAAGGTAAACTTGACAGAACACTGTTGCATCTTGCTTCCGAGGCGGGTGAATTTGATAAGGTTAAACTTCTTCTTGATAGAGGAGCTAATATTGATGCTCAAGACAAGGAAGGTAAAACACTTTTACACTTTGCTGCATCAGGAAATAATTTGGATATGGTTCAATTCCTTCTTGACAGAGGTGCAAGTATCGAAGTTCAAGACGGGCGTGATTGGACACCGATACTTTATGCTGCTCAGTCAGGTAAATGGGGTGTGGTCAAACTTCTTATTAGTAACGGTGCAAAATTTAATAATGAGATAACGTATCAGGGAACGCCTTTACATTTTGCTGCTCAAGGGGGTAATTTGGATATAGCTCAATTTCTTCTTGATGAAGGTGCTGCCATCGAATCTCAAGACAAAGATGATAAAAAGCCTTTAGATCTTGCTGTTGAAGCAGGAAGGTTGAACGTAGCAAAACTTCTTCTTGATAGAGGTGCTAGTGTCAATGCTAAAGATAAGAATGATAGAACACCTTTAGACTTAGCTACTAAAGGAGATATGATAGAGCTTTTGAAGAGAGCGCAGATGGATCAAGGATTGTCAATCAATGCACGAGAGGGCACTTTTGATAAAGTGGAAGATCTTATTGCTCAAGGTGCTAATTTAGAAGCTAAAGATAATAATGATAATACTCCTCTACATAATGCTTGTAATAATGGTCACTTTAACGTAGCAAAATATCTTATCGAAAAGGGAGCTAGTTTAAAGGCTAAAAATAAAGACAATAAAACACCTTTAGAGTTGGCTGATCACAAGGGTTACATAAATATAGTAGAAATGATAAAGCAGATACAATCAGGATTAGATGAAGAATTGTTGTCTGCGGTGAAAAATGGTGATCCTAATAAAGTTGATGATCTTGTTAGCCATGGTGCTAGCTTGGAGGTGAAAGATAGCAATGGTAACACTCTTTTACATTATGCTTCTCAAAATGGTCATTTAAAAGTAGTAGAATATCTTATCGAAAAGGGAGCTAGCTTAAAGGCTAAAAATAAAGATGGTAACACACCTTTAGACTTGGCTGTTAAAGAAAATATAAAAGAATTTTTGAAAAAAGCACAGTCAGGTTTAAATAAAGAATTGTTGGCTGTAGTAAACGGTGATGATCTTAATAGAGTCAAGGCTCTTGTTAGCCAAGGTGCTAGTTTAGAAGCGAAAGATAATAGTGATAATACTCCTTTACATAACGCTTGTAATAATGGTCATGTGAAAGTAGTAGAATATCTTGTCGAAGAGGGAGCTAGCTTAAAGGTTAAAAATAAAGATGGTGAAACACCTTTGCATGTAGCTGCTCAACATGATAGTACACTTGAAGTAATTGAATTTATTTTGAACAGAGATCTTAGTGGTATTAATGATATAACTAATAGCGGTAGAACACCTTTACATTTAGCTATACAAGGAAATAAACCAAGTACAGTCAAACTTCTTCTCAATAAAGGTGCTAATATTAACGCTAAAGACAAGGATGGTAAAACACCTTTGGATTTGGCTATGCAAGAAGGTTATACAAATATAGTGGAGATG
>NZ_JAHDJT010000086.1 GCF_023661085.1 Wolbachia pipientis | reverse complement strand
TTATTATAGCGCCAATTTACAGTATTATAGAGTCAAAACTCGCCACTCGGGGTTTCTTTGCTTTTTTTTCTCGTTTGGTAAATTTATTAACACTTGTGGCTAGTTGCAATTTATGAACGAACATTCATTTTTACAACAAATGTTGTCATAAAGTGAAATGAGATCCCAGATACTGTCTTTACTGTCAACAAGTTATTTGACTAAAAAGATAAAAAATAATAAAACAATTCAAATTAAGATTACATCTTTTATAAATTAGTGTAACTGTGCTTTTAGCTTGTGTAGGCATACTTATCCACAGTTACACTGGCTCTTCATCAAGCAACTCTGTTAAAGTCAATGTAAAATATGATCTACTATGGCATCAAAATTCCAAGCACGATCTTTTATATGTACAGACGTTGCTCCTTACTGTTGAAATTATTTCACTAAATCACCATTAAATGGTTGATTCTTTTTAAGAATACCAAAAAATACATGCATTAGTTTTCTCATCAACGCAACAATTATAACCATTGGACATTTTCCTCTGCTTGCTAAACGCTGGCAAAACTTTTGAGAGTGAGGGTTGAAGTTTTTGACTACTATAGCTGGCATATAAAGAGCTTTGCGAATACGCTCAGATCCTATTTTACATATTCGACCTTTTTTATTTACGGATGATCCTATGCTCAGGATTTAGACCAGCAAAGGCTGTGAATTGCCTGGCGTGATTAAAATTATCAGCTGACGGCATTTCTGCAACAACAGCAATAGCAGTAAGATGTCCTATACCTTTTATAGTCTTAAGATTTTCTATCATATTTTTTAGGTGTGGGTAGTTGTTGATGTGCTCGTCAATTTCTTTCTCTAGTGCAGCAATTACCTCAAGTATGGCTTGTTTACAACTAGAATGCATATTTTTATTTTCCAGGCGATTCATCTGTTGCAACTTGTCATCTTTAAGTGTTTGTAAAAACGATAAAGCTCCCTTAAACACTTAACTTCAGGAAGAATAGGTTTCCAAAGGGTAGGTTTGTGAGCAATGCAGAATCTAGCAATCATAGCAGCGTCCGACTTGTCTGTTTTATTTCTCAGCAGCTCACTTTTACCAAAAGCCTTGATTTGGGCTGGGTTTACCACACTTGCATTATGTCCCAGGTTATACATAAAAGTAACCAGATCTTCACTATAACAACCAGTTGCTTCGAGACATAGATGCTGCTCCATGGTGATTGCACCAAACTACAAGCTTTTCAAAACCCTCCTTGTTGTTGCAAAAAATTTTATGTCGTTCTTTGTCACCTACCAACAAATGAGCATCAAATTTTTGTTTAGAAATGTCTACACCCAAAACAGCGTTTGCTTGCATAAAACTACCTCCAAGACTATAATAAATTGAGAGTTTAGACTAACCTTGTAAATACGGGATATAATTCCAAAGATACTGTTCAGTCTTTCAACTCTATGGGAGGGGAGCAAAATCTGGCTTGTTGGCGTTAGTGTCAGCTCTGCTTCACCCTCCCTTATGAGATATTTTAGCTCTAACATCTCATATTATAAAGATACAAGTGTCAGCTACTTGGATGACAAGATAGAGAGCACTGGAATGACAAAAAAAGGAGGCGCTGGGATGACAAGAAAAGGAGCTACTTGGATGACAAGAAGAGGGCTAATGGGATCACCCCACTAGGCCACTTAGGTGACGGAGGCGCTGGGATAACACCATTGTTAACTGACAAAACGGTATCCTTAATTTGTCCTGCTAACACTAACTATGGATTAGAAAGAGAATAGAGAGAGGAAGAAAAATAGGGTAAACTCCAGTATTTTAGCAACAATAGGAGGTTACCCAATGCATAAGAATATAACAGAGTTATTCTGTTTTGTAGATGATTATTGCAAAATAATAGATGAGAACCTTGCAAGTAGACTACTGGCTAATGGTAAAAACCTACAAGAATACCCGCAATAACGTATTCTGAAATTATAACAATAATCCTATTATATCATCAATCTAGATATAAAAACTTTAAATCCTTTTATATATGTTGCTTAAAGCTATTGCATAAGTCAAACTTTCCAACACTACCTTCGTATGATAGGTTTATTGCTCTAAAACCTCGGGTTCTACGGTATTTAGCAATGTTGCTGCAATGGTTATATGAGCAGGCAAAAGAAACAGGTACCGTTTTGCCTATAATTGGGAGTATAAGCAAATTTGTAATATATTTTATTTGTTTTCCTAATAACGAAGGTTGGTATCATAACTCAGTTTGTGGTATGCCATTGACTAAGGAGGTTTTTTCTGGTTCCTGTATTTCACTCAGCTTACTTTGTACTTTGTTACAAGCCCACACAAGTGGAGTTATAATCAATGCAGCAGCCCAAACGACAGCAGCACAGACGTAACTTACAATCTTATTAAATATTTCGGACACTGCACTAGCGCATTCCTGTCCAGTATCTAAAATATATTTGAATGATCAATTAATGACCTTGTACTCGCTTTTAAACAGTTGTTCCCTGTTATTTTTGAAAATAACTTGTGGAAAGTATGACAAATATGCTGCTGTCAAAAGTAAAGGCTGCAATATTATGCTAGTTGCCAAGAAAGCAGCAAATTGACACAATGGGGCCACTTTCTCTGCTCTGTAACCTACATACTCACGATTTACTACGTATTGTTTATTATAATCATCTTTAATCTTAACTCCGCAAATGCCATCTTTTATAGTTCCTAGTACGTTATCAATATAATGTACAGATCTATAGAAACTACTTTCTGGGGCTAGTGTGAAATCTTTTGTTCTATTAGCAGGCACAATTCCATATTTGCATATCTTTTGAAATATTGATATACTGACATTACCCTACCTGAATCATAAATATGCAGCGTAGCCTAATATAATTAAAAAATAGTTTATGCTCTATTTGATAAATACGGTTTAAGATACTTGCCTGTAACACTTCTTGGTATGTCTATTATTTCTTCTGGAGTTCCTACAGCGACTACTTCTCCGCCTTTTATTCCACCCTCTGGACCAATGTCTATTACGTAATCTGCAGTTTTTATAACGTGCAAGTTGTGCTCGATAACTATAACAGTGTTTCCAAAATCAACCAGCTTATGGAGCATTTTTAGTAAGTTGTTTACATCCTCAAAATGCAATCCGGTTGTTGGCTCATCAAGAATATACAATGTTCTTCCGGTAAATCGTTTTGATAGTTCCTTGGACAGCTTTATTCGTTGTGCTTCACCCCCAGATAATGTTGTTGAGGGCTGTCCAAGTGTTATGTAGCCAAGCCCCACTTCCTGCAAAGAAGCTAACTTTTCTTTTACTATTGGAAGGTTTTCAAAGAAATCACAAGCTTGATCTATCGTCATATCAAGTACATCAGAAATTGATTTTCCTTTGAAAGTGATCTCTAGCGTTTCTCGGTTATATCGCCGACCTTTACACTGCTCACACTTCACATAAACGTCTGGCAGAAAGTGCATTTCTATCTTTAAATGTCCATCACCTTTGCACGCTTCACATCTTCCTCCCTTAGTATTAAATGAAAATCGACCTATATTGTAACCTCGTGCTTTTGACTCTGGAAGACCTGCAAACCAATTTCTTATATGAGTGAACATACCAACATATGTCGCTGGATTTGATGCAGGAGTTCTACCAATTGGTGACTGGTCTATTTCTATAATTTTGTCTACATATTCAAGGCCTTCTATCTTATCGCATTTGCCATACTTTGCAGATGAATGATATATTTTGTGTGCTGAATATTTGTATAGTGTTTCTATAACTAAACTTGACTTTCCCCCTCCAGATATTCCAGTAACACAAATAAAATTCCCTATAGGGAATTCAACGTTTATATTTTTTAAGTTATTCTCACACGCATTAATTACCCTTATGAACTGAGTTGTTTGTTTTCTTCTTTCTGGAATTGAGATTTCCCTCTTTCCACTCAAATACTGCCCTGTTATACTCTCTGGATTTCTTTGTACCTGATCTGGCGTTCCTTCTGCAACAATCTTTCCTCCGTTTACACCAGCTCCAGGCCCAATATCAATTACATAATCAGCAGCCATTATTGTATCTTCATCATGCTCAACAACAATTACAGTATTCCCTATATCCCTCAGGTTCCTAAGCGTGGCAATCAATCGGTCATTATCGCATTTATGAAGGCCTATCGAGGGCTCATCAAGCACATACAGCACTCCTGTTAAACCAGAGCCGATTTGTGAAGCAAGTCTGATTCTTTGACTTTCACCTCCAGAGAGTGTGCTAGACTCACGGTCAAGTGTAAGGTAGTTTAACCCTACATTTTTCAAAAATGTTAGCCTCTTGATTATCTCACTTAATATTTTATTTGAGATTTGCTTTTGTTGCTCTGTAAGCTTGCCTGGCAGATTTTCAAACCATTTAAGGGATTCATCGATGCTGAGCCTAGATATTTCACCTATGTGTCTGCCATCAATTTTCACCGTAAGTGCCTCTTTTCTCAATCTATAGCCAGTACATTCCTTACAATGAACAATAGAACAATATTGCTTAATAAGTGTTTCATCATAATCCATCTGGTTTTCTAATATACTAACTAAACCGTGGAATCTCATTTCTCTAGAACCAAAGAGTATCACATCCTTCGCTCCTTGATCTATGTTCTTCCACGGAACATCAAGACTGAATTTGCAATTTTCAGCTAGTGATAGGATTGCATTTTTTAGAAATCCATAACCTGTATGCACTTGACGGAACATCGACCCCACTGGTCTCAAAGCACCTTCAGATATTGAGAGCGTTTCATCTGGCACTATCAGCTTTATATCAATAGCCAGCTTTTTACCAAGCCCATTGCATGAACAACATGCACCGTAGGGACTGTTAAAAGAAAATAATCTTGGTTCTATTTCCTCAAGAGTGAAACCGGATTCCGGACATGCAAAATTCTCTGAGAAAGTTAAAACTTGATCATTTCTATACTCGGAATTATGATTATCAGGCAAGTTCACTATTTCCGCATACATTAAGCCATGACCAAGTTTTAATGCTGATTCTATGCTACTTGGCAGTCGATTTCCTATATCATCTGATATTGATACCCTATCTGCAACCACAAAGATATCATGCTTTTTGTTTTTATCAAGCTTAGGTAAATCATCTATATTATGTATTTTACCATCTATTTTTAGTCTTACGTACCCTTGCTTTTTAATTTCCAATATCTCTTTGAGGTGCTCTCCCTTTCTGCCACGCACGATAGGAGCGAGTATATATACTTTAGTTTCTAAAGGTAACGCCATTATAGTATCTACAATTTGAGACACAGTTTGTTTCGTTATTGGCAGTTCAGTTGTAGGTGAATAAGGAATCCCTATCCGTGCGTATATTAAGCGTAGATAGTCGTAAATTTCAGTAACGGTCCCAACTGTTGATCTTGGATTTTTTGAGATCGATTTCTGATTGATAGATATTGCAGGAGAGAGGCCTGTAATCGACTCAACATCTGGTTTATCCTGAATGTTGAGAAATTGACGTGCATAAGCCGAAAGACTCTCTACATACCGACGCTGGCCCTCTGCATAAATCGTATCAAACGCAAGGCTAGATTTGCCAGAACCGCTGAGCCCAGTTATAACAACCAATTTATTTTTCGGTATATTAACATCTATACCTTGCAGGTTATGCTCTCTTGCACCTTTAATTCCAATAAAATCATCCATACATCACGTATTTTTGAATATTATAGCCTTAAAATACGTGAATTTACAGTAACTTTCTACTAATTTTTTTAACTATTATGGGAAATTACACAAACATAATCCTACAAAAATGATATCGCCCAAGTGCTAGCTGGATTCAGATTTTTTAGCCATAAAAACAGAACAAAAAACTACTTGACAACCTTCGCCGTTACCCCTATTATAGTAGTGAAGCTATTTGTTTAACTT
>NZ_JAHDJT010000085.1 GCF_023661085.1 Wolbachia pipientis | reverse complement strand
ACCCTAAATATTTAGATTGGGCAGAGCTTTATATTAAACAAGATGGACTCATTGTTGCAGATAACACTCTATTGTTTAACACAGTGTTTTTAGAATCACCTCCAAAGGAAGTATCGGAAAAATCATGGCAGGCTATGAGAGAATTTAATCGTAGATTATCAGATGAAGAAAAATATTACTCTATGTTGATTCCAACTGATGAAGGAATGACTGTAGCTTTAAAGCTAACATGAGTTAAAAATCAAAGTCGGCATAATGCCTAGGAGGAGTTAATCCAGAAACCCTTTCTAATAACATCTCACGAAAACAAGGCCTTGACTTAACAATAGAGTACCATTCTTTTAAAATTCTACTTTTTTCCCATGGAAAACTATTTACATAGTCCATTACAGAGATATGTGACGCTAAAGTAATGTCAGCCAAAGTGAACTTATCAGTTGCAAGCCAAACGTTTTTGCTAATTAAGTGTTCAATGCATTCTATATGGCAAGACTGGTTATACTGAGCTGCATGAAGAAACCTAGAGTCCGGGCTGCGGTTAATTATTACTTTTTCGTTTATAATGTATTTGGTAACCTCGTTATAAAATTTGTTATCAAACCAGTTAACTAAAGCACGTATTTTAGACTTAACAACAGTAGACAAATCGAGCAATTTGATATCGCTGCTGTAAGTTTCTTCTAGATACTCACAAATAGCAGTGCTGTCTGTTATAATAAAATTATTATCTACAAGTACTGGTACTTGTCCAGTTGGGTTAATCTCCATAAATTCATTCCTCTTCTCCCACGGATTCTCGTATACTAAATCACAACCTAACTTTTTCTCCTTGAGAAGAGCTCTAACCTTTCGCGAGAACGGACAAAGAGAGAAGTGATATAAAATCATAATTAATTTCTATATGTAACCTATGCAACCCCAACTAATCATAGATTACCATAGGATATGCTTTGCTAAATAAAAAAAAAAGTATAATATTTTACAAGGTATGCAGGCAAAAACTCTGTAACTTGGTCAGGTCAGAGATGAAGCAGCCATATCAGAATCTTTTTGGGTTGCATACCTATTGAACTGTTTGTTTATCGTAAGTTATGAACATAGCATTAAAATATCGTCCTAGTAGCTTCAAAGATCTAATAGGTCAAGATATATTAGTACGTATATTAGAAAACGCTTTTACTCTCAACAAAATCCCACAATCCATACTGCTCTCTGGTAGCAGCGGAGTTGGTAAAACTACCACAGCAAGAATAATAGCTTTATGTTTGAATTGTTCCTTGGGGCCAACTTTTGAACCTTGTGGATCATGTGAAAATTGTCTAGCGATAAAGAATTCAAGTCACCCGGATGTGATAGAGATTGACGCAGCAAGTCACACTAGCGTTGAAGATATCAAAGTAATTCTAGGAGACATTTGCTATTCACCTATAAGCTCTAAATCCAAGGTTTATATTATAGATGAAGTACACATGTTATCCAGCAGTGCATTTAATGCATTGCTTAAAACCCTAGAAGAACCACCATCTAGCGTAAAGTTTATTCTGGCAACCACAGAGATAAAAAAGATACCGATAACTATTATTGCACGTTGTCAAAGGTTTGATTTGCATAACATCCCTGCAGCTAAAATAGTGGAGCGGTTGAATGACATTGCACAAGAAGAAAATTATCTAATTGAAAATGGGGCATCAGAATTAATTGCACACCACTGTAGCAATTCGATGCGTAACGCTTTATTTTTAATGAATCAAGCAGTGCTATATAGCAAAGATAGCATGATATCCATCAAGAATGTAATAGAAATACTCGGTCTGGTGGATAAAGATATTATATTTGATCTACTGGAAGCAATATTGGATGGTGATTTACAGAAGGCTCTGTCAGTATTCGACAAGG
Organism: Wolbachia pipientis; assembly: GCF_023661085.1. Taxonomy (GTDB): domain Bacteria; phylum Pseudomonadota; class Alphaproteobacteria; order Rickettsiales; family Anaplasmataceae; genus Wolbachia. The sequence continues at coordinate 4,129 of NZ_JAHDJT010000085.1, read as the reverse complement.
CAATAAAGACAGCAAACCCACTCAGTGTCTTCGAAGGTCTATTGCAAACAATCCAATTAATATGCCGTTATTTGATTACAAAAGAAATCGATAGTTCAGTTATAGAATGTGAAAAGAACAGGATAAAAGACTTAAGTGCAAAGAAATCTTTAATATTTTTCTCGAGATTGTGGAAGATGTTGCTCAAGGGAATTCAGGATATAAAAACTTCAACATGTAACGATATTGCTGCTGAAATGATGTTAATTAGCCTCTGTTATCTTTCTGATTTACCTTCTCCCGAGCAAGTAGTCAAAAAAGTTCTTACGCAGAATACACAGCAAAGGAATATGCGTAACGCAGAGAGCGCACAGCAAAAAAATTACGATTTTGATAAAATTCTGCAACTATTACGACAGAATAACCAAATTTATCTTTACAAACAGCTATGTAGTAATCTACAATTAGTGGATTGCAAACCTGGGTATTTAAAATTAAGAGCCGTATCTCGGTTGAACAACAGTTTTTGTAATGATTTAAAAAATTACTTAAATCAAGTGACTCAACAAGAATGGGTTGTCACAGTTGATGCAGGCTGTATGGACAGGGAAGTAAGTAATTTAAATTATGCACCTGCAGTCAAGAATATACTTGATACGTTTAAAGGTGCAAAGGTAATTAATATAGAGAATAAGGAGTAGGTTGTGGATTTTAGTCAAATAATGAAGCAAGCACAAGAGATGCAAAAAAAGCTTGCGGAAGCTCAAGAGAAGTACATTGGAAAAGAATTTCAAGGTGTTTCCGGGGGTGGCAAAGTTTCTGTGTTAGTGGAAGTTATAAAAATAGGTAGTTATAAAGCTAAGAAAGTAAACATAGACTTAGAGCTTATGAGAAACGAGGAGAAAGATATAGTAGAAGATTTAGTAACAGCAGCGTTCAACGATGCCATTAAAAAGGCAGAGGAAGATATGGCAAATGCGACCTCTGATCTTGCAGGTATGATGGGGTTACCACCCGGGTTTAAACTTCCCTTTTAAAAATTCTCTGTATTGCTAACTAGGTTTCTGTATCTTTGATACTAGAATTGTTTCATATGATGTACCTGAAATATCATGCAAAGATAAAAGAAATCGCAGTAATGATGCAGAAAGCAAAGAAATACTAGAGTCAGTAAGAAAATACCGGAAAATCAAAGGTAAAAAGTTATATTATTATCTTTTTATTAATAAAATTTTTACCTTCCCCTTAAAAATTGGTTTAAATGTCAAATATTTTATGTTATTAAGTTAGTACTTGACTTAACTTTAGTTTTTACTTAAATTGCTAAAGTGGAATTTTAATTTTTTTTAACGAGGGCAATTATGCATTATAAAAAGTTTTTTTCAGCAACCGCTTTAGTGACGTTGCTAAGTTTATCAAACGCTGCTTTTTCAGATCCTGTTGGTCCAATAACTGATGAAGAAACTAGCTACTATATTCGCCTGCAGTACAACGGTGAATTTTTACCTTTTAAAACAAAAGTTGATGCTATTCAATATCAGGATACTAACAATAAAGCTTTTGATCCTTACAAGGCTTCTTTTATGGCTGGTGGTGCTGCTTTTGGTTATAAAATGGATGATATCAGAGTTGATATTGAGGGGCTTTACTCGCAACTCAACAAAAATGAAATTTCAGGTGCAGCAAAAACTGGTAACACAGCTATTGCAGATAATTTATCAGTAATGTCAGGGCTAGTTAACATGTATTATGACGTAGCAATTGAGGACATGCCTATTACCCCGTATGTTGGTGTTGGTGTTGGTGCAGCATATCTCAGCAATCCTTTAAAGAGCCCTGTGGGAGATAAAAAGCATGGATTTGGTTTTGCTTATCAAGCAAAAGCTGGTGTCAGTTATGACGTAACTCCAGAAATCAAACTTTACGCTGGTGCTCGCTATTTTGGTTCTTATGGCGCTAACTTTGATGGAGAAAAACAAGATCCTGCACATCCTGGCGATGCAACCAAAAAGGTTACTGATGAAGGCGTATACAAAGTCCTTTATAGCACTATTGGTGCAGAAGCTGGTGTAGCATTTAACTTCTAGTCCATCTTAGTAGCCCTTCTTGTTGTCCCAGATTCAAGTAACTGGTGCTGGGACCCTAGAAAAAAGAAATGTGGATTCCAGTGTTTTTAAGCACTGGAATGACATATGTAGGCTACTTTAGTTTATGGGGCTACATGCTGGTAGCCAGTGCTAAGACATCTGAGGTCCTAGTTGGGTGCAGAAATATACATACTTTTTTAAATTAAATCTTGAATTTTTGCTAGAAAATCAACATATTATATATATGGAGTTTTAATTTGAGTTGTTATGTTAATTCCAACAACAAGTTTATGTATTAACAGTAGCACTAATCTCACGCAGTATATTGCTGAAGTGCAAAAGTTTCCTATGCTGTCTCAGGAAGAAGAGGTGCGGTTAGCAAAAAATTGGCACCAATACAAAGATATTTCTTCTGCTCATAAGCTGATTACTAGTCATTTGAATTTGGTAGTGAAAATTGCAATGAAGTTCAAAAACTATGGATTGCTGCTTATGGATCTGGTCATGGAAGGAAACATGGGTTTAATGCATGCAGTGAAAAAGTTTAATCCTGATTTAGGGTTTCGTTTTTCAACTTATGCGGTGTGGTGGATTGAAGCTTCAATAAAAGACTTTATATTGAAATCTTGGTCGTTTGTAAAAATAGGCACAACGCAAGCGCAAAGAAAGCTATTTTTCAGTTTGCGTAAAATAAAAAAAAGAACTTTACGACATACAAACAGAGAAACTTTAAGTAATGAGGAAATAAAAGCAATATCCAATGAGCTTTCTGTATCTGAAGGAGATGTTGTACAGATGAGTTACCGTTTAGCTTGTAAGGATCAGTCGCTAAATAAGTGTATAAAGATAGGTGATGACTCTAAAAAGGAGTTACAAGATATGATCCCATGTAACTCGGTTAGTCAAGAAATGACTTACCAAAATTATGAAGAGAAAGAATTAAAAGAAACAATTTTAAACAATGCACTGGCAAGTCTTAATGAAAGGTCAAGAGACATCTTTATCAGCAGATATTTGTCCGAAAATACCCAAACTTTAGATGAGCTTAGTAAAAAATATGGTGTTTCAAGAGAAAGAATAAGACAGCTAGCTGAGCAGGCGATGAATAAGGTAAGACAGCATATACAATCGGAGAGTTTAAAGTTTGGCTTGCATGCGTAGGTTTTTTGTACTTTTAACATTTTTTTCAGTAGGCGCTCTCGCATTGGTTAGTGATGTGCAATTGAAAGAAAAATATAAAGATTGGCTTGTGTATACTGCGTTAGAAGATGGGGAAAAGGTGTGCTACATCGTGTCTTATCCTAAGAAAAAAAGTGAGCATTATACAACTGATCGCAAGCCATATGTAATGGTCAGTTATGTCGATAAAAAAGCAGATGAGGTCAGCGTTACCTCTGGTTTTCAGTATGATAAGGAGCCTGTAGTTCTTGATGTCGATAAAAAAGTTAAATATACATTGCCCATAATACAGGGGAGTCTCGCATGGGCAGAGCATACAAAAACAGATCAAGAACTAATTCTCAGGATGAAACAAGGATTATCAATGGTGGTCAATGGAAAAACAAAAGCAGCAACTGTTGATGACACTTATTCCCTACTTGGTTTTCAAAAGGCGTATCAAAAAATGCACGATTTGTGCTACACAAAATAAGTTATTTTTGCGTCTATTTTGCTCTAGATTTCTTGCATTATGGTAAGGAATTTTTAGGAGCAACGCAGAATACTAGAAGTATTGTAATTTGGTTACACAGTAAACTATGTCATCCAAGCACTGGTTTCTCTATAATAGTGTCCCCTCCTTCTGTCATCCAAGTAACCTTTTCTTGTCATTCCAGCGCGTGACGCTGGAATTTATAGCCAACGCAAGAAAGGTTTACCTGAGCGCTGAAAAACAAAGTCAATAGTAGAATTGATATCAGGCCAAAAGGTTGGCAGAGCCTTTCTCACAGCATGTTTAATGGCAAACCAAAAATGCTCAATTGGATTCAAATCAGGAGAGTATGGCGGTAAAAACAAAATTTTACATCCAGCATTTTCTATTAATTCTTTCAGACTTATGAAAG
>NZ_JAHDJT010000084.1 GCF_023661085.1 Wolbachia pipientis | reverse complement strand
CGCCGATATTTGAGGTACATATAAATAATTAGCCACCGACCGGGGCTTCTTTTGCTTTTTTTCTCGCTTGGTAAATTTCTTAAATATCTATGACTAAAGTAGCATCATGGATTCCAGTATCAGCTGCTGGGATGACAGGGGAAGGAATACTGGGATAACACCGTTTGTTGTAAACTCATTTTTACTATATGATTACCTTTTTATGGCATCTTGTCAATCTCATTTTACTATTCCGCTGAACAGGTACAAAATATTTAATAAACTCTTTTTTTCAACAAAAATACATAATGGACTTAACCCTTTTTAACTAAGATTTCATTACCAAGAGCGTACACTATTAGCTCATCACCTTCTGTTACTTCTCCCGATAAAACTAACTTAGCTAGATTATTTTGAATACACTCCTGTATTACTCTTTTTAGCGGTCTTGCTCCATACTCAGGATCATAGCCAGCTTGCGCCATTAGTTTCTTAGCTTCCTCTGACAAATTTATACTTAATTTGCGCTTAGCAAGTGTTTTTTGTAAATAAGAAAACTGGACATCTATAATTTTATAAATGTCATCCTTGGTTAAACTGTGGAATATAATAATCTCATCCAGTCTATTTAGAAATTCCGGACGAAATGCAGATTTAACTATTTGCATCACTTCGCTTTTTACAGAGTCAGCAGCTCCCTTTAGCATTATCTCAGCACCAAGATTAGAAGTTAAAATTAATATGGTATTGCGAAAATCAATTAATTTGCCATGGCTATCGGTAAGTCTGCCTTCATCCAAAATCTGCAGTAATAGATTGAATATATCTGGATTTGCTTTTTCTATCTCATCAAATAAAATTACCTGATATGGCCTTCTTCTTACTGCCTCAGTCAACCTGCCGCCTTGCTCATAGCCAAGATATCCAGGAGGTGCACCAATTAGTTTTGAAACAGAGTGTTTTTCCATGTACTCTGACATGTCAAAACGCAGAAGTGCTGATTGATCATCGAACAGGAATTCAGCAAGGGCTTTCGCAAGTTCCGTTTTTCCAACTCCGGTTGGGCCCAAGAATAAAAATGAACCAAAGGGCCGATTAGTGTCTTGCACACCAGAACGAGAGCGCCTAACTGCGTTACTTATTGCTTCTATCGCATCCTTTTGTCCTATCACCCTTTTTCCTATTTCATTCTCCATGTTAAGGAGCTTTTCTTTTTCACTGTGCATCATGTTATCAACTGGAATTCCTGTCCACTTTGAAACAATATTTGCAATGTCATTCTCAGTAACTTCTTTCTTTAGGAAGCTATCAGTGACTTTCTCCTGATTTTTTAATTCATTTTCAAGCTGAGGAATCACACCATACATTAATTCTCCCGCTTTCCCTAAATCTCCACTGCGCTGAGCTAATTCTAGTTCTTTTCTAGCGTTATCTAATTTTTCTGCTGTTTCTTGTATTCTAGCTATTTTATTCTTTTCCATCTGCCATTTACTATTTAAGTCAGCAAACTTACTGTTTAGGTTTTCGATTTCATCGTTTATCCTCTTTAAACGCTGTTTGGAGTTTTCATCACGTTCTTTTTTTAGAGCCTCTGACTCAATTTTTAGTTGTATGATCTTTCTCTCAAGTTCATCAATAACCTCGGGTTTACTATCCATTTCAATTCTCACCCTACTTGCCGCTTCATCAATTAGATCAATCGCTTTATCAGGTAAAAACCTGTCTGTTATATACCTATTGGATAGTGTTGCAGCAGCAATTATTGCGCCATCTGTAATCCTAATGCCGTGATGTACTTCATATCTTTCCTTTAGACCCCTCAGTATTGAAATAGTATCAGTTTCAGTTGGTTGAGAAATAAACACAGGCTGGAAACGCCTTGCAAGTGCAGGATCTTTTTCTATATGTTCGCGATATTCATCCAAAGTTGTGGCTCCTATACAGCGAATTTCTCCACGTGCAAGAGCAGGCTTTAGCAAATTTGAAGCGTCCATTGCACCACTTGTTGCTCCTGCTCCAACTAAAGTGTGTAATTCATCGATAAATAGTATAATTTTTCCCTCTGCTTTTGAAATCTCATTAATAACCGCTTTTAGCCTTTCTTCAAACTCTCCCCTGAATTTTGTTCCAGCAATCAACGCACCAAGATCCAGGGCTAAAACTTTTGCATCACGCAAACCAAGCGGCACGTCGTTTGCAACGATTCTATTTGCAAGCCCCTCAACTATCGCAGTCTTTCCAACACCCGGTTCACCTATCAGCACTGGATTATTCTTTGTTCGCCTCAGTGACACCTGCATGGTTCTTCTTATCTCCTCATCACGACCAATTACAGGATCAAGCTTTCCTTGCATAGCAAGCTCTGTAATATCTTTTGTATATCTCTTTGCTGCATTTAGTTTTTCTTCGCTATTTGGCGAGTCCGCATTGTTGCCCTTTCTCATTTCTGCAATAACTGAGTTCAACTTTTGTGGAGTCACACCATTTTCCATTAAAATTCTACCCACAGTATCATCTTTCTGTGCAGCAAGACCCTGCAATAAACGCTCAACGGTAACAAATGAGTCTTTATTTCTCCTTGCAATACCAATTGAATCTTCAAAGACTTTTGCAACCTCTCTTGAAAGTTGGAGGCTACTACTGCCCGGACCTTCAACTACTGGAAACTTTTTTATTGCACCATCCACAGCATCGGAAATATTCTGCATATTTCCACCACAAGCGCCTATCAAGTCCTGGACTAAACCTGATTCATCTTCAAGCATCACCTTTAGTAAATGCTCAGGCATGAAAATCTGATGCCCAACTCCCAATGCTTTCATTTGGGCACTTTGAATTAGGCTTTTTGCTTTTTCGGTAAATTTATTTAAGTCCATAATATAAGTTTAACTTGTATTTGTCGATATATATAGCAACTGCTTTCTTAATTTCAAGCTAGGAGTCGTTCGTCGCCAGGCAAAAATTCATGTTGTAGAGGTAGTAGTATAATACCAATCTTCACTAATAGATAGACAAATAGTAAAAACTATAAACAATTGAGGCTAGAACAAGGATTTTATGGCAGGAAAAAGTAAAGCAATAGGAAAATGCAAGTTAGAATTAAAAAAAATATGGAATAAGAGGGGAGATAGAGAGCTTGTTTGGCAAAAACAAGGTTGTGAAAATATAAGCTCGAAATTTTTGCAACAAAGCTAAGTAAATTGGTTCGTATATAAATTTGGTGAAAGCAGGCTAATATAGCTGATTTTGTGTTGTATAAAATTATTATAAACAAAAGTTCGCGCAGGTTCAGCGGTATCCTGCTTGCAATCTTAAACTTGGTGCGTATTTAGCACTCCCTTTACTTCGGTTAGCTATGAGTATCAATTCATTTTCCTCAATGGTGTTGTGTAAAATTTCTAGTTTGGCCTTGACTACAAGTCATATGTGAAAGAGTACAGTTATCCATTTCACTACTTGCTTGATTATTTTCAAACTTTCGGAATTCACTTCTCAGATTTTCAAGTGCAGTTGTAAAATCTTACATAGTAAGATCTATATCATCTGTACCTTCAGTTCGGCGTATGGCATGAAACTTTGCTTCGTTCACCAAATAACTAATATCAGCTCCAGAAAAACCATCGGTTTTGTCTGCAAGATCTTTAAAATCTAACTCTTTCTTTTCTACTTTTAAATCTTTTATATAAAATTTTAATATTTCCTCACGTAAACCCTTATCTGGTAAAGGAATATGAATTTTTTTAGAGAGGCGGCCAGGTCTGAGTAATGCGCTATCTAAAGTTTCTATACGATTAGTTGCAGCAATTACTACTATATCCTTATTTTTTTTGAATCCATCCATCTCGAATAATAATTGACCCAGAGTCGCATTTTGATCTTTACTTGTACTGTTATTGCCAGAAGAACGCTCTCCGCCAATAGCATCTATTTCATCTATAAAAATTACGCAAGGAGCATTTTTTTTCGCTTTTGTAAAAAGGTCACGTACATGATATACACCATAGCTTGCATATTTTCCAACGAGTTCAGAACCTGAAATACTTATAAACGATTTATCAGTTTCACCTGCAATTGCACGAGCAAGAAGAGTTTTACCAGTTCCAGGAGGGCCATCAAAAATGTAGCCTGATGGTGGCTCATACTGCAACAGTTCCATTTTCTTCTTTGTTTTTTCTGGTATGTTATTGCATATTACTTTTAACTCTTCCTTTAACTCGTCTCTGATTACAATATCGTTAAATGTTATTTTTTCATCTTGGTCAACTACTTTTATTAAGTCTTTTACTTCTTGCTCATACTGGTTATCAAACAAATCCTTCCTCTTCTTCTTTATAACGAATCTATTTCTTTGAGTTAATTTTACCGAATTAGCTGATTTTTCTTTGTTTTCTCCCTCAGTATTTGTTATACTCAAGCCTTGCATTTCTTTGGTATCATCTATTTTAGCACTAGGTTCACACACTTTGTATGTAATATACCTAACTATAAATGCGAGTGCGAACACAAGCACAGCCGCACCTATTGCATATAATATATCTGGCGCAACTATAGTGGTCGCAGTTATACCAGGTACTTTCATATCAGTCACAAAAGTTGTTATTATTACTACTGTAGCACCCAGTGTTATCATTAAGTGAAAAGCGATATTACTTCTACTGATTGCTTTTTCCAGCTTCTTTAAGTATCCAGATCCATTTGGGTATTTAGATGTATAAATCTCTACTGGAGTTTGGCCCCTATGATTCTTTGACCAAGGATCAACATTCTTTCCTATCAAAGTTAGTATTACTTCCTCACTACAACTATCAGCAGCATAGTGCAAAAGATTATTTCCTTCACCATCTATTATATCAGTACCTTTTTCCATATCTAAGAAAAACTTTACTATACAATCTGCTACCTCGGTACGTTTTTTTGTAGGAGCTTTATCTAAGAGAATATCTATATCTCTTTTGTCGATATGTGTTTCTTCTTTTATCAAAAGCTTTACTAGCTCAGTATGAGCGCTTTGAACAGCTAAACGTAAAGGGGTATCGTAACCACAATTAATATTTGCCCCTTTGCTTATTAGAAATTCCGCTATTTCCTTATAACCCTCCATAGCAGCTAGCTGTAAAGGGGTAAGCTCAGAAGCGATATAAGAATAAATTCCTTTATCAACATCGATTTTTTCTACTCCTAATAAAGCCTTTACTAAATTTGTAGCGCAAATTGCGGTAGCTATGTACAATAAAGTAACTTTTGTGTTCCTTTTATTAGGGTAACCCTCTTTTACGGTAAACAGATGATTTATGTTAAATTGATTCTCTTCCCACTTTTGATATGCAACTTCACTTTTCTTTTTTAGCTCACCTTTTATTTTATCAACTACATTAAGCCTACTTAAGTCATTTTCCTTACTTACTGAAGCTAACACTTGTGCTAATGATACCTCACCAGACATAAATCTTTCCAATTAAATAAACCACAGTTAATTTATAACATATTCTGAAAAAGAAATAAAGATTTTTATTTTTTCTCAAGTCAACAGAAACTTACTACAAATTAGCGTCACAAAAATTTTAAGTATTGACTTTTACCAAAAGCGCAAAAAGTACGTACCTTTGTGAGAACAAGTTGCGTAAAAATAGGGTTGTGAAAATATAAGCTCGAAATTTTTGCAACAAAGTTAAGTACATTGATTCGTATATAAATTTGGTGAAAGTAAGTTAATATAGCTAGTTTAAGCGAATAGCAAAGCTACTATAAACAAAAGTTCGCAAGGAAATAGCGGCATACATCGAGTAAATAAGATTTATTACCTACCTTTGCCAAAGTGGTGCAGACTACTGGAAGGGTGTTATTCAAGTAGCCCATCCTCTTGTCACCCCAGTAGCCTCTCTTCTTGTCATCCAAGTGCCCCGACACTGGGATCCAGGATACTACTTTGGTAACAAATATTTAAGAAATTTACCAAATGAGAAAAAAAAGCGAAAGAAACCCTGGTCAGTATTTATTTTCAGTATTGGCGTTTTTATGCCTTAAACGCTGCAATTTAGCTGCTTTTAACCGCAACTAGTCTAAGCTATAATATTTAAGAAATTTACCAGATAGGGAAAAAAGACAATAAAACCCCGAGGTAGC
>NZ_JAHDJT010000083.1 GCF_023661085.1 Wolbachia pipientis | reverse complement strand
GGTATTGGACCAAGAGCAAAAGATAAAAGCTCATTAGGAGGTAAGACTTATTTTAACTTAACACAACAAGTGGATTTTCCATTACCGAAATTATATGATTATATTGGTTTCAAAGGCTCATTCTTTGTTGACTATGCAACGCTTTTTGGTTTAGACGATAAAGATGAGAAACACAAAGAAAAAGAACCATACAACGACAGTAAACTTATGAGAGTTTCACCAGGTTTTGGTTTTTCGATGCCTTCTCCTTTTGGTGGTAGATTTAGATTAGACTTTGGCTTTCCTTTAGTTAAGGAACCTTATGATATAATACCATCATCGAATGTTAAATTTTCTATCGAAGTGGGGATTTAAATGAAATATACACAATTATTTGTATCAGTTATTGTCTTAGTTATTTTCTTGTTTGTGGGTTATAAGGTTGTAAAACACCAACCTAAGGGTGCACTTAACATAAAAGTTGCGATTATTGATAGCGACAAAGTGATCAGTGAGTCTCTTGCTCTACAAAATATACAACAGCAAATAAAAGAACAAAGTTCTGGACTGCAGCAAGAGTTTGAAAGTGAGCTAGAAAAATTCAAGCCTTCAAAAGAGGAATTTGAACTTCTATCAGAAGAAGCAAAAAAGGAAAGAACAGAGCAATTTGACAAGCGCGCTTTAAGTACTAGGGATAGTTACGCTAAAAAAATGTTATACTTAGAAAAAAGTTATAGAGATGCAGTAGATAGCATTTTTAACAAGATAAAAGAAATTGCTAAAGAAACCGCAGAAAAAAACAACATAGACTTGGTACTATTTCTTTCAAAGAAAAATCAGGTTTTATACTTTATGGATGAGGCTGATTTAGATAAAGTTGATTTATCAGATGTAGTATTAAAAAACATAAACAAAGAAATACCAGAGCTTGCTTTGAAAGACGTCAACTAGGCTTACTTTAAGGATATTATGCCGTTTAATATCAGTGATATTATAAAAATATTACCACACTCTTATCCGTTTCTCTTAGTGGATAGAGTAATAGAATGTGATCCAGGTAAGAGTATAAAGGCAATCAAAAACGTGACTTTCAATGAGCCGGTTTTTATTGGCCACTTTCCCGGCCATCCGATAATGCCAGGAGTTTTAATAATTGAGTCTCTAGCTCAGGCATCTGCAATATGTGTTCTTGGTAAAGAAGGTCAAGGTACAATGGAAAATAAAGTTGTTTACTTTATGTCCATTGAAAATGCAAAATTCAGAAAGCCAGTTACTCCAGGAGACACCCTAGTTCTTCAGTCTAACATTAAAAATGCACGTTTGAATGCATGCAAGTTTGAGTGTGTTGCATATGTAGATGAAGAGAAGGTTGCAGAAGCAACAATTTTAGCCATGTTGCAAAACAAATAAAATTTTCATCTGTAAAAAACAGCGTATGCGTTGTATAATATAGCAATGCAGCTAAATTTTAACATCTCATTTCCCAATCTATATATTCGCGATGGATTAATAAAACTAGATGAGACATTTTTAGATTACGTCAAATCATACGATGAAAATCTATTGTGTTCATTGATTGAAGCGAGAGAAAAAACAGCTTCTGCTTCAACGTCATCCCAGTGTCACTCCATGTTATCCCAGTGTAATCAAATGTCACCCCAGTATCGTTCCATGTCATCCCAGTGCTTGACACTGGGATCTAAAACACAACCAATGTCAGCCTATCAAGTGGCAGATAGCCAATTGATTATAGACCTTTCGTATTTACTTAATGAATTCATCGCAAAGCTTTTCAACATTGAAAAAGAAACAGAAGAGCTAAAGAAAAAGCACAACGACTTTGCTGTAATATATAAATGCAAAAGGTTATTTATTCAACGCTATGCATTGAATAAATACACTGATATAGTAAACATAGACATTAATTATGTCACTAGCAGATTAAGTCATTTTCTTACTTTACCAACAACGGAAAAAAATTTCGCCGAGCAAGTGATGTGTTGGTTTGAGGATAAAAAGCATCACAAAGAGGAAATAGAACTTGCAGCGCAATATGCAGCATGGAGAGTGAAAAATAAACAGGGTATACTTTTTAGTACTCATAAAAAAATCGATTATGAAAATCTCGTATCATTCTCTAAAAAAGAAGTGGATGGGATTGAAGTGCTGTATTCAAGCGAAATAAAGAGACGATATGGTTTTGACCTAACAAGTGAAAAGGTGAGTTTAGATAAAGCATTAGATAATGCTCACTACTGTATATTTTGTCATAAGCAAAATAAGGACAGCTGCTCAAAGGGGTTGCAGTCATCTGTTACCCGAGTGACTGACACTAAGATCCAGAAAGAATACGTACGTTCTAGTGCCATATTCTGTCAACCAAGTGAGATTTCTAAAAAATCTCCACTTAAAGTTGAGCTGCACGGCTGCCCACTGGAGCAGAAAATATCAGAAATGAACCTGGTAAAAAGTGAAGGGTACAGTATAGCCAGCCTTGCAATTGTGATGATAGATAATCCATTATGTGTAGCTACTGGGCACAGAATATGCAATGATTGCATGAATTCGTGCATATATCAAAAACAAGAGCCTGTGAATGTGCCAATGGTTGAAACAAGAGTTTTGGATGATGTGCTCAGTTTGCCATACGGATTTGAAATATATTCTCTGCTTAGTCGTTGGAATCCTTTAAATTTTCAGCGGCCGTTACCGAAAGAAAACACTGGAAAAAATGTCCTGATTGTAGGTCTTGGTCCTGCTGGTTTTAATTTAGCTCATCATTTGTTGAATGATGGACATAACGTTATCGCCATTGATGGATTAAAGATAGAACCTCTGATTGATAATTTTCAGCCGATCAGAGATTTCAAGCATGAAAAATTGAGTAAGCGCACAGCCGGTGGGTTTGGTGGAGTAGCAGAATATGGCATTACTTCTCGGTGGAACAAGAATTACTTAAAGATTATTAGATTATTACTGGAAAGACGCAAAAATTTTGCATTTTATGGAGGCATTCGCTTTGGTGGCACAGTAACTGTGAGCGGTGCGTTCAATTTGGGTTTCGACCACATAGCCCTAGCGCTTGGCTCTGGTAAGCCACGAATAATCAAGATAAAAAATATGTTAGCTCGTGGAGTGCGCATGGCATCTGATTTTCTAATGTCATTACAACTCAGTGGTGCTCTTAAATCTGACTCCATAGCAAATCTGCAAATTCGCATGCCAATAGTTGTTATAGGTGCGGGACTTACTGCAATTGATACTGCCACTGAAGCCTTAGCGTATTATCCTATTCAAGTAGAAAAATTTTTTCTTCGTTACGAGATATTGGTTAGTAAATATGGGAAAGACTACGTTGAAAAAGATTGGACAGAAGAAGAACGTGAAATTGTGAATGAGTTTATATTGCATGCACAGTTGATCCAAAAAGAGAAAGAATTAGCGAAAAAAGAGAACAGAGAAGCAAAAATATTGGAGTTAATGCAGAGTTTAGGGGGAGTGAAAGTTGTATATAGAAAAGAGCTAAAAAGTGCGCCAAGTTACCGACTAAATAGTGATGAGGTGCAAAACGCACTTTCAGAGGGGATTTACTTTATCGAAAACTTAGAGCCAGTTGAAATTGTGACGGATAAGTATAACCATGCTGAATCGATAAAACTGATAGACACAAAATCGGGCGAAATCAAGTGTATAAAAGCACGTTCTGTTCTTATAGCAGCGGGTACTGAGCCAAATACAGTCATTGCAACGGAAGATAGAAAGCATTTTAAATTAAGCAATGGATATTTCGCTCACCTGAGCTCATCAGGGGAAGAAGTAGATCCAATATTCTCTCCTAAGATGCAAAATAAAGATAGAATATTAGTGTATAAGCAAGGCAGTAAAGCAATTAGTTTCTTCGGTGATCTTCATCCTTCATATAGTGGTAGTGTTGTGAAAGCTATGGCAAGTGCCAAAAACGGCTATCCTATCATTTCCCAGCTTTTGAAAGGAGTTATACAAACAACTAACCAACCAGTGTTATGCGCTGGAATGACGCCAGAACACCTGGCAAGTGAAGAATTCTTCAATAAGATCAAAGAACAGTTCACTGCAAAAGTCATAAAAGTTCAGTATTTAACCGACAAAGTAGTAGAAATAGTGATCAAAGCACCACTTGCTGCAAAAAATTTCAAGCCTGGGCAATTCTTTAGATTGCAAAGTTTTGAAACTAACAGCAGAAAAGCTACAAGCCTTGCTATGGAAGGTATAGCCGTAACTGGCACTGAAGTAGACAAAAAGAAAGGAATTATTTCCACCATTGTACTTGAAACCGGTGGTTCCACTAATTTGTGTAAGTACTTCAAAGAAGGTGAACAAATAGTTCTTATGGGTCCAACTGGGCGCTCCACTGAGGCTTATTAGGTCTATCTTATACCAGATCCCAATAGTAATAGGATAAATTAAAGATATCCTCTTGATTTTTTAACACAGTTAACATCTTGACTTTATCTGGTTAATATCCAAAATTGTAAAAAACAGAAAGTTCTATGGTAACAAGTCTACTGCAAGGCAAAAAGGGATTAATAACTGGAATAACAAACAAGAGGTCGATAGCGTATGGCATAGCAAAAACTCTCTCAGAGCACGGAGCAGCACTTGCAGTCACTTACCAGAATGAAATGGTAAAGGAGAGATTATCATCGATAGCAGCTGAGCTAAATGTAGAGTTAGTACTAAATTGTGATGTTGCAAATGAAGAAACCATAGGTGAAGTTTTTAAGATAATAGAAAAAAAATGGGGCACTCTTGATTTTTTGGTACACGCAATCGCATTCTCTGACAAGAATGAACTCGTTGGTAAATATGTTAATACATCACTGAGCAACTTCCTCAACGCAATGCATATATCATGCTATTCTTTTACTGCTCTAGTGCAAAGAGCTGAAAAGATAATGCTAAACGGCGGTAGTTTACTCACTTTATCTTACTATGGCGCTGAAAAAGTTATGCCAAACTATAATGTTATGGGTCTATGTAAAGCGGCACTCGAAGCAAGTGTAAGATATATAGCATGCGACCTTGGACCGCAAGACATCAGAGTGAATGCCATTTCTGCTGGTCCAATTAGAACTTTAGCATCTTCTGGAATAAGCAATTTTCACTTCATATCAGAATGGAACAGAAATAATTCTCCACTAAGACGCAACACTACAATAGAAGACGTTGGAAAAGCAGCGCTGTATTTGCTGAGTGACTTAAGTAGCGGCACCACTGGGGAAGTTTTACATGTTGATTCAGGATATAACGTAATAGGGATGAAAGCAATTGATTAGTTCAAAGTTGAGTGTGAGAAAAAAGCCTTTCTAAAACTGGTAATATGATTTATAGTCGGTAATGCAGTGTTTAAATGCTTTATGCTCAAGAAATTAGCTTGGTATTGGTCCTTTATAGAGTTAATTAAAGGGTTTATTATTACACTTAGGTACGCTTTTAAACCAAAGGTAACACTTAGGTACCCTATGGAGAAGGGACCTCTAAGTTCAAGATTCCGCGGTGAGCATGCGTTGCGTAGATATTCAAACGGTGAAGAACGATGTATAGCTTGCAAATTATGTGAAGTTGTCTGCCCTGCTCAGGCGATAGTTATTGAAGCAGAAGAAAGAGAAGATGGCAGTCGTCGCACTACGCGTTATGATATTGACATGGCAAAGTGCATATACTGCGGGCTTTGTCAAGAGGCATGTCCAGTCGATGCAATTGTCGAGGGTCCTAATTTTGAGTTTGCAACAGAAACTAGGGAGGAGCTAATGTACAACAAAGAAAAGTTATTGCGTAATGGTGACGCTTGGGAAGAAGCAATTGCACTCAGATTGAAAAAGAATAGACCGTATTACTAATGTTAAAAGTTTAAACCTCTGTAATTCTGGTGTCCTTTCGTGTCATCCCAGTGCGTGACACTGGGATCTAGTTTCCATAAAATGGTATATTTTAACATAACGTTTATACTCACTAACCTAATAAAATTCTTAGATTCCAGCGTCACGCGCTGGGATGACACCGCTTGTTGTAAAAACAAATGTTCGTTCATAGATTGCAATTAGCTATAAACATTAAGAAATTTACCAGATGAGAAAAAAGGCAAAGAAATCCCGAGTGGCGAGTTTTGACTCTATAATACTTTAAAT
>NZ_JAHDJT010000082.1 GCF_023661085.1 Wolbachia pipientis | reverse complement strand
TGAGGCCAAACCAATAATCTTCATTATCTCTAAATTTTGCAGGTATAGCATTTTTTAAAACCTCTGAGTCTACTTTGGACAGAAGGTCTCTTTTTTTTGCTAAAATCAAATTCACTGCATCTGCAGTCAAAAATAAGTCAGCTTCACCACCATTTTCCATGCGTGAGAGCAACTGAGAATAATCATCAATAATATAACGTACCTTGATGCCCGTGTTTTTTGTAAATTCATCAAATAAAGTACGTACTAATTCCTCCTTGCGTGATGAATAAACATTCACCACTTGTGAATTGTCTGTTTCGCTGTTCTTGTACAAATAAGTAACAACTATTAATACAACTGCTATTAGAAATGTGAATATTAAAGCTCTTTTCACATTGAATAGAATAATTTCTCTTAGTTAGAAATATCCAAATGGCAAGGTTTTGGCAAGTGTAAAATTCGTCTAATTCATCTTTATATCGCACATTTTTATAGTGCCAAAACAGCTATTTTCTTTCCCTCGCCAGAGTCATTATAATGCCTAACAACAATGGTCTCTATTTCTGTACTTATTTCTTTACATTTGCCTTTTACTTCTTCGAGATATCGATCATTTCTTTCTTTGATATCATCTTTAACAAGTATATCGAATTTTAGTGGTTCTATGTGTGTTTTCTTATTATGATAGCACGCAAGTATGAACACTAGGGATGCTGCAAGTACAGTCAAAACTGCAGCAACTGTGATTAGTTCTCTATTATAGGCATTGGAAAAGAATTTGGAGATTGTGAGTTCTTCTTTTTCACTACTGAAGCTAAAAAACTTAATAAACCCTCCTGATCCTAGTTGTAAGTACTTAGCAAGTGGATATATAGAACCAACAGTTATAAACGAGGAGAGGCAAATGTTGAATAATACTCTTTCATTTGCCAATTTTAATTTTTTATAGGTAAAATTTGGTATGTTTCTATGTCCTGTATAACTCTTATTTTTAAATTTTATTAGATCATTATTCTTTTTATATATTGTAATATCATGAACCAAATTATTATTACTTACCACATTGCTTAAGTCATCAAGACTACTCACAGCTGGCGATTCAGTATTTCTATAATTACATATAAAAGCACACAAACTTATAATAGCTAATCCAGAAGATATGGTTATTAGTGTCCATATTTGAAAGCTTTTTATATAATCTATAAAATTTATTGTCTCTTTTAAATATAGCAGACGATATAAACATGAAGAAGATAGATATGCTGTAATAAGAAAAGAACTTGTTGCAGGAAGTATAAAACTTTTCTGCTGTATGGCATATTTTGCTCTTGGCCAAATTCTGTTTGTTTTCTTTTTTGAATTGATTAAGGAAATCTCTGAATCTATATTACTATTAGTATCATCACTGTTTTGTGAAATGTTTGTTCTAGGTGCTGGTATAGGTGTTGTTGATCTTTCTGGCATATTTACTCTCCGAAATTAATTACTATGCTGTGTTGATTACACTATAGTTATTAAGATGTAGTAAATACTAATTTAAGAATAAATATAAAAATTTAGTATAAAAATTGCCTATCAAAGATTCTTTCGTCTAGTGAATAATCCCTATCAAAAAGTAGAGTGACTGTGTTCTCATGGTCTTTCTGCATTTTTATCTGTGATATATTATGGAACTCCTTGTAATCTGATACTACAAGTGCTGGACGATTTTCCACGTCGTTAATGTCAATTTGTACTACTGTATCACTTGAGGTTAATGCTCCGTTCCAATGCCTTGGGTGATAGCTATTAATAGAGGTCAGTGCAAGTAAGTTTGAGTTTAATGGTAAGATTGGGCCTCCGGCAGAAAAGTTATATGCAGCGCTACCGGTTGGGGTAGACAATATTATTCCATCCCCTCTAAATTTTTCTACTTTTAGCTTGTTATTGATAGTAATATTCATTTCTACTATTTGATTCGCTTTTCTGAAAACATATACCTCGTTTACTGCTATGTAATGGTATTTCTTGCCACCTATATCTGTAGCTTCCGTTTTTAACAAAGTGAGCTGAGTTGGGGTTGCGTATTCTATGTTATCAATTAGATCTTCGTTGCGGCTAAAGCACTTATTCATCAAAAATCCAACATTACCAGTATTTACTCCATATACATGTATGTTTTTATTTCCTATTACGTAATTATGCAGGGTGCGTAGCATAAAGCCATCACCGCCAACAACTATGAGTAGATCAATTTCGGATTTATTTTCCCCTGTTATATTGATAAGGTTAAATTTTTGTAACAGTTTAGATACTTCCTGCGATTTTGGTGACTCAGAAGCAACGTAGGCTATATTTTTGTATTTATGCATGCTTCACTCAGAAAGAAGCAAAAACTAGAAGATACCTCCATACTTATCGTTAAACTTAGCTATTTTGCTAGTTTTGCTTGCCGACCCACTTGTCAAACTTCCAGTCCATGCAGGGTGGGTTAGAGGATCTCTGTCAAGTTTTACCTTATCACCCTCCTTTCCATAAGTGGAACGAGTTTCAAACTCTTGACCATTTGTCATGATTATAGTAATCTTATGATAATCAATTTCTGCCATTGCTACCTACAAACTTCTAGTTAGTTAATATTCTAGTGGATTCGATTCACTAAGTCAATTATTATTCTAAAATATTGACAAAAAATAAATAAAGTAGTATACTTAATGAAGAATAAATAATAATTATTATGATTTTTGCTTTCCCTGGTCAGGGCTCTCAGTTTGTAGGAATGGGAAGGAGCTTATATAGTGAGTTCTCTGTTGCAAGACAGGTATTTAATGAAGTAGATAGTATACTAAGTAGAAAGTTATCTAGTTTAATTTTTGACGGCCCTATTGAAGAATTGACCATCACAGAAAATGCTCAGCCAGCTATAATGGCAGTGTCAATTGCAACGCTACGTGTTATGGAGCACGTGTTTGGCAGATCTCTTTTCTCTAATTGCAACGTTCAGTATGTTTGTGGGCATTCAGTTGGCGAGTATACAGCACTATGTGCTGCAGGAGCATTGACTCTTGAGTCTGCAGTCAAGCTGCTGAAAGTTCGCGGTGAAGCGATGCATGAAGCCTCTCTGAAATGTAAAGGCGGAATGGTTGCATTGCTTGGAGCAGAAATAAGCGAAGTAGAGGATGTATTAGAATCAGCCCAAATTGACGGGGTTTGTGAAGTTGCAAACGACAATGGCGGTGGACAGGTAGTGGTAAGCGGTACTGCGGAAGCTCTTGAAATGTTACCTGATTTATTCAAAGACTCAAGCGTTAGAAAACTAATTAAATTGCAAGTTAGTGGGCCTTTTCATTCATCTCTTATGAAACCTGCTGATGAAAAACTTTTGGAATTTTTGGAAAGCATTACAGTAACTCGACCTTTAATTCCCTTTGTATCAAATGTTACAGCTAAAGAAGAAAGTGACCCAGAAATAATAAGAGATTTGCTTGCTAAGCAAATCATAAGCAAAGTAAGATGGAGAGAGATGGTTTTATATATGGTAAACCGCAACGTTAACAAATTCGTTGAAATTGGGCCTAACAAAATTTTATCTAATTTAGTCAAAAGAATTGATCAATCTATCAACGTGAAAAATATAAATAGTGTTGGTGATATTGATAGTTTTCTTGATGAATCGTTAGTGTTGACAGAGGAAAATCTAGAAGTGAGTTTAAGTTGAAGTGTATCTATTTGGTATTACCCAAGTAGATACATTTTACGAACATTATGATTGATAGACCAGAAAGGATGTCATCCAAGTAGCTAGCGCTGGTCTCCATGCAATCCCGTCAAAAATGTTGTATGCGAAAGCACCCCACAGAAAATGACTAAAAGGTTTATTTTTTATTTAGTGACAATCAAACTTCGCATTTTTTATAATGTTATTTACAGTTATCATATCTTCATGGAATGAGCTCCATATATGTTTTATTAAAGAATGATCATCAATACATGCATCAGGGCTTGTTATGTTTGAGTAAATGTCAAAAAAAACACATTTACCATTAATTATACCCCTATATGTGTCTGCACCATAGAGGTGACTTGTGACATTATCACTACCGTTAAGGTACGTAAATTGATACCCATCTATCAATATCTTATTTGGTACTTCTTTTCCTTTATCATCATAAAAACCTTCATAATTCATATACGGATAACTGCTATAGCATGCTTTTTCTGAAACATCATTTTTGCTGATTAGTACATCTGCTCTTATAAAATAGTAGCGGTCGTCTTTGAATTTAAATGAAACAATTTTTCTTGCGTTTTTTATAAGAGAGTCATTTCCGTAATTATTATAAACAGTCCGTACGTTATTGTTGTTATCTACAACCATACTACCAGGTAGTGATAATTGTAAGCCGCTTTCTCTGTCATAAAATGTATGCAGTTTTTCTTTTGCAAAAATTTGTGTAGTTGACAAAAAAGCAACAATTAAAATCTTAAACAAAAAGATAATCATACCAATTATATTTGCAATACTAAAATAGGAAAAATACTCACTATACGCTACATAGTTTTTTTCTTGTTACTTTATCTTCCAGATAAACCCATACTGTGATAGTTGTAAATCCCAGCTAAGATGACAGAGAATGATAATCAAAATTAGACGATCAATGAACTACCCGTCATTTTATCCGGGCTTTTAATCCCAAGCAACTGTAAAACAGTAGGGGCGATGTCAGATAATCTTCCGTCTCTCAAATTTAGATTATCACAAAAATCAAAGCATATGATGAACGGAACTGTATTCAAAGTATGTGCTGTGTGAGGTGTGTTGTTTTCTTCATCGAACATGCACTCAACGTTGCCGTGATCTGCCGTAACAATGAGCGCAGTGTTACCCACTTCTTCAACAGAATTGAGCACTTTCATAAGGCAGTTATCTATAGCTAGCACAGCCTCCTGAGCTGCTTTCATGTTACCTGTATGACCTACCATATCAGGATTAGCGTAATTTACAACTATCAGTGCGAATTCTTGGGAATAAATTTTTTCTACAAGCTTTTCTGTGAGCTCAAAGGCTGACATTTCAGGCTGCAAATCATAAGTTTTAACTTTTGGCGAAGGGATGAGAATTCTTTCTTCACCGGGAAAAGGTTCTTCTTTTCCACAATTAAAAAAGAAAGTTACATGAGCGTATTTTTCAGTTTCGGCAATACGTAATTGTCGTAATTTATTGTCCTCTATTACCTGTCCTAAAGTGTTAGAAAAGGATGTAGGAGGAAAAAGACAGGGAATTTTTAAGTCCGCTTTGCATTGCATCATACTTAAAATTGAAGAGAATTTTGCCACTTCAATGTAGTCTGTTTTACCAAGCAAAATACTTGCCAATTGTATCATCCGATCGGCACGGAAGTTAGCTAGTAACACTCCATCTTCTGGCTTTATACCTTGATAGTTACCTATTACTGCAGGTCTGATAAACTCATCAGTTATGTTGTTTTGATAATTATCGTCAATCAACGACATCACACTATCGTGACAAGGTGCCTTTGCAAATGCAATAGCTTCGTAAGCTTCAATTGTTCTTTCCCACCTGTTATCACGATCCATAGCGTAATAACGTCCAGAGACAGTAGCAATTCTTGTATCATTGTTTATACTCTCTTCAAATTCTTGAATGCATTTTTTCCCCGAATTTGGCGAGGTATCTCTGCCATCTAAAAATGCATGTATCACCACTTTAATTCCGTGTTGCGATATTTCATTTGCTAGAGTTGAAATATGTTTTTGATGCGAATGAACACCACCTTCTGATACTAATCCCATTATATGGCATACGCCATGCTTACTTTTTAAATTGCCAATAAAGTTTTGTAGATTTGTATTGCTTTCTATTGTTCCTATTTCTTGATTAATGCGCTGTAGGCTTTGCATTACTACTCTGCCACTGCCAATATTCATGTGGCCAACTTCTGAATTGCCTATTTGACCATCTGGTAGCCCAACATCGCTTCCACAGGCAGATAAACTGCATTTTGGGTAATTAGAGCTAATATACTGCCAACAGGGTGGATTTGCATTGCTAATAGCATTATATTTACTATTCTCTATTCCATTTCCCCAGCCATCTAGTATACATAAAACAACCGATTTAAAGCTCATACGGTGCTAGAATTCTATAGATATAACATGATACCAAAAACAAACTCTTTCCACAATTTCTATATTGCGTGACATTTAGACCTCTCCACAACAAACTAGTTTTAGCATATGCAAAAAAACTACTTGACAACCTTCGCCGTTACCCCTATTATAGTAGTGAAGTTATTTGTTTAACTTCCCAATCTGTACAGGTTAAAATGACAAG
>NZ_JAHDJT010000081.1 GCF_023661085.1 Wolbachia pipientis | reverse complement strand
AATTGGTTAACAGCCAACTGCTCTACCACTGAGCTACCGAGGAATAAACTGGTTTGAATTTATCATGTTGAACGCTGATTGTAAACGGTTTTTGCAATAAAGCGTAGCTGAGCAGCAGAAAACGGTAGAGGAAAGAACTTCGCTTTAACCATATTACACTGGCCCGTTTTATTCTTTGCTTGTTCAAGTATTTTCTGCCGCTTCGCTAGATTGGAGGTGCTCACGATTTACAAAGCACTAAGAGAAAAACTCCAAAACCACCATTTTAGCTTGTCATAGCGTGAGCATTGGATATACTAGTTCTCAGCAAAACGCAGGCAAATATGTTAGTACAATTTCTATCTAAAACTTCCAAGCAGCTGAAGAAGCATTGTGCATTGTTAAGCAATGAGGAAAAACAAAGTCTTTATAACGAAGTGCTAGAAGAAGTTAAAAATACACCTAGAAATTCTCAAGGCAATATAGATAAGCTAAAGAAGTTGAGTAAAGTAGCTGTTGCAATAGAAGAAACTACTGATAGTAAGTTACTAGAACAGTTTAATGATGGTCATCCGCTGAGAGAAGTTAATATTGCCTATGTTTCTGGAGAAGCTACAAACTATTTATTTAGCCTTGGTGATTCATCAGAACTATATGATTTGAAAGAGAATAGAGAAAAAGCAATTTATCAGGCAATCAAATCAAATGATAGAGAGTTAGTAAAACATCTGCTAATGATTCTTACGTCTGATGAGATAGAGATTGAATTTTTTAAGGAATTAGAGACGTTGCTGTCAGGAGTGTATGAAGAATTAAAAGAAAACTTATCACAAGATATGAAAAATTATCTAGAAAAAAATATAAGTCTAAAACGTTTTGTGTGTAGTAATGTTGATGTATTAATAGCCAAGCCTGTTGATATGCAAGCAGTGGTTAACCTATTTATAGTTCAATCTGGAGTAAATTATAAAATAGATGAGTTGTTACTGATTAAAATAGCAGAAGGCTTAGAAGAAGGGGAATTGCTATCACAAATAAATCAGATGATAGAGACGCTAAGGGAACATGAAAGGTTTGTAGAATTAGAATATAAGGTAAGAAGGTTAAAATCAGAACTAGCAAGTGGAAAAAGCAAGTATTCGGATGAGGTTATTAAGTTTAGTATTGAAGAGCGAGAAAGAGAAATGGGAGAGATTGGGGATAGAAGTAACCAAGTAATAAGCGAAAGGGAGAAATTATTATCAAGATTAAGTAATAGAGCAAGTAGAAGACATTAGTGAGCAAGCAATTTGTGGGGTGTTAAGGAGGTTTTATGTGTAAACTTTAATAAAATCTTAGAATATATTTATTTTGAAATTCATGTGAAAAAGAGTGACCACTGGCAACGGTAGCTACGATAACGCAGCTGATTCTTTAGACTACAAAGTAGGACAAAGAGTAAAATATTGGAGGCTAGAACGAGGGTATACCCAGAAGGAATTAGCAAAGAAAATCGGTGTATCATATCGGCTAATACTTCATTACGAAAAAGGGAAACGTAGGATTCCAATCGAAAGGTTATATGCCATAGCAGATGCATTATCAATAAGTATTAAAGATCTTGTTCCTGTATCAAAAGGTTATCTTGAAAACGAAGAAATATTAAATTTAGTAAGAGAATATAAAACGATTAATGATCAAGAATTACGCAAGGTATTTTATTTGTTAACCAAATCTGCTCAGCTCAGTGAAAAAAATAGTAGAAAAGCAGAGAGAATGGAAATAGCAAGAAATCTAGTTAAAGCGGGAGTTTCTGTTGATATTGTCTCAAAAATAATCGGCTTATCTGTTGATGAATATATTAAGAAAAAAACTGATTCTATATTCCAAAGAATAGGGAAAAAGATAAAAGGGTGGAGGTTAGCACGGAAGTATACTCAGTTAGAATTAGCGAAGAAAATCGGTATAACACGTCAAAAAATAAGCAAATATGAGCAAGGACGAACTACTATTCCACTTGATAAATTATATGACATAGCAGAAGCGTTATCGATTAGTATCATAGATCTACTACCTGAATCAGCAGAAGATGAGGATGACAAAGTAGAAAATGAATTACCGAATGTAATTGAAGAATACAAGAAAATTGAGAATCAAGAGTTACGCAATGCGCTAATCAAGTCTTTGTTTGAAGGCATACGAATTTGTGAGGAAAAAATTAGAAAAGCAGAGAAGATTAAAGTTGCAAAGGATTTAGTAAAAGGAGGAATTTCTATTGATATTATTTTGCAAACAATTGGTTTATCTGCTGATCAAATTGCATGATTTGAAAGTTTTTATAGTTGATGAAAGGCATCGCAGCAGAAGTATTGCCACAGTGTATGAAAAAATCATAGCAAATATTAGGCTTTAATAAAGTCCTATGGTAAAGTACATAAGTTTTCTTGTTTCTATAAATATATGTTTATTCCTGTAAGAGAAGTTAGCGACTTTAGCTACGTTAACCTAGTTGGTTCTATAAGCTACAAGATAGGACAAAAAATAGAAAATTGCAGGTTAATGCAAGGATATACGCAGGCAGAGTCAGCAAGTAAGATCGGGTTAACATATCAAGAAATAAACAACTATGAACTAGGATATATTCTTATTCCGATTGAGATATCATATACAATAGCAGAGGAATTATCAATTAGTGTTACAGATCTACTACCTGAACCAGTAGTAGTAAGGAAAGACAGTTATTGTGAAGATGAGGATGAAGAAATACTCTATCTCTCAAAAATATATGGAAAAATTCAGGATCAAAAGTTACGCAAGGTAGTGCGTCCATTGATCAGATCTGTCTATGTTAGCGAAAAATTTAATCAAGAAGAAGCGAGAATAGAAGTAGCAAAGAATCTAGTTAAAGAAGGGATTTGTGTTGACGTTATCTTTCAGGCGACTGGCTTATCTACTTACGAATACGATGGTGTAGAAGAAGAAGTCCGTACTGATTCTATACACTATAAAATAGGGCAAAGAATAAAAAAATGGAGGTTGATAAGGAGATATAATCAGAAAGATTTAGCGGATAAAGTTGGGTTAACACCTAGGGAAATACACAACTACGAGAGAGGATACACAGCCGTTCCATATGACAAATTATATGAAATAGCAGAAGCATTATCAGTTAATGTGAAGGCTCTGTTGCCTAAAACAAGAAAAAATAAGGATAGTAAAGAAGAAAATGAACTATTGGATTTCATAAGTGAGTACAGAAAAACTGAGGATCAAGAATCAGTGGATATATTAGATGGGTTAGTAAAGTCCTTATCTGAAGGTATGAAGACTGGAAAAGAAAAGGTTAAAAAAGCAGAGAAAATTAAGGTTGCAAAAAATCTACTTAAGTTAGGCGTTTCTATCGATGTTATCTCACGAACAACTGGCTTATCTGCTAAGGAATTTGCGTAATTTGAAGGTATCGTAGCAGAAATTTTATATAGAGCTATCTGATATAACTCTTATTTTTCAAATTTTGAATATGTTGAAAAAAAATGACCTCCACAGAAGAGCTTACAGAGGCATTTGAGGTGTTGGACGTTTTTTGGGTCGTCTTTTTAACTACCGCTATAATGTGGCTCTAAAGCCTGTTAAATGGGACATGGTAATTTTCCTCGTATTTATGCCATAAAAACACCTGTTTTTGATGTAAAACACTGAATAACTGAAATAGGATTTCCCCAGATGCTGAAAAAATCAATCTTTTGGGGAAACCTTTTAGCTATAGCTTGGTTAAAATGAAGGCAACCCATTCTTCTTCAGTTAAAATTTTAATACCTAACTCCAAAGCTTTTTGATACTTTGACCCAGGTTTTTCGCCGACCACCACAATGTCCGTTTTATTTGACACACTTGAGCTTACGTTGGCACCTAAAGATTCGGCTTTTGCTTGCGCTTCCCTTCTTTCCATAGTTGATAGAGTTCCAGTGAAAACTATTGTTTTACCGCTAAAGGGAGAATTATTAGTATTAGCATTAACTGGTAAAATTGTTAGCTGAGAAGAAAGCTCACTTACCATTTCAGCATTATCCTCATCAGAAAAAAACTCTTCCAAGGAATCTGCTGTTTTTTCTCCTACCCCAATTATTCTCATTAGTTGGTAGAGAGCTTTGTCATCAGAAGGTAATTTAACCATTACTTCATACCAATTTTCGTAGGACTTATAATGGTTGGCTAGGACTTTTGCTACACTAGGTCCAACATATCTTATTGCTAGGGAAGATATAAACTTTTCAAGCGTTACAGTTCTTCCGCTATTGATAGAGTCCAGCAAATTAGATATGGATTTTTCACCCCATCCCTCTAGTTCACTTAAGTTGAATTTTTTGAGCTTTTCTTCCAGAGCAAAAATGTCGGATATTTTCCTTACCAAACCAAGGTTATGAAGGAACTCCATTTGCTTATCACCAAAACCAGTAATATCAAGACCTTTCTCAGAGACAAAATATTTTAGCTTTCCTATTTGCTGTGCTGGGCAAACATTTTCCCCGGTACATCTAATCGTAGCTTCCCAGTCATCAACTCTACTGTTACATTCGGGGCAGGTGTCGGGAAAAACAAACTTTGGTGCATTTGGAGAACGGAAACTTTGATCTACATTTACGATTTTAGGAATTACATCGCCAGCTCGAGCTACTACCACTACGTCGCCTTCTCTTATGTCCTTGCGCTCAATTTCATCTTTATTATATAGAGTTGCTCTTGTAACGATCACTCCGCCTATATTTATCGGGACTAATTGAGCAACTGGTGTTAATTGGCCCGTTCTGCCGACTTGTACTAATATCTTCTCTATTCTAGTTTTTCCATGGGCTGCAGGAAATTTGTGAGCTATTGCCCATCTAGGAGCTTTATTTGTATTACCTAGACGTTCTTGCAACTGTAAGTTATTGATTTTACAGACTATTCCATCAACATCATAACCCAATTCATGGCGATTATCATGTATTCTATGATAAAACTCCAGCATTTCATTCACATTTTTTGCTAAGTATTGACGCTCATTTACACAGAATCCAAGCTTTTTCAGCTTATTTAATACTTCAGATTGGGTTTTTTCTGTTCCACCGATCAAAGAGTATGCAAAATATTTCAATGGCCTGCGAGCAGTAACTTCTGGATTTAGCTTCCTTAATGAGCCTGAGGCTAAGTTACGTGGGGTGGAGAATTCATTGTTTTTATTTAATTTTAAAAAGTCATCATTTCTGATATAGACTTCTCCTCTGATTTCCAATCTACCCTTTATGTCAGGTAACACTTTAGGCAATCCTTCTATAGTCGCCACATTTTTTGTCACATCCTCACCATATTGGCCGTTTCCACGAGTCAAACCCTTAATGAACACACCATCTTCATAGATTGCAGAAAAAGACAACCCATCGATCTTTGGCTAACATATGATTTCTAACTCATGTACATTTAGAAGTTTTCTGACCCTAGCAAGGAATTCTTCAACTTCTTTTTTGTCATAAGCGTTAGCTAATGAGAGCATAGGCACAATATGCTGTACTTCCGCAAACCTTTCATCAGGTGCAGCTCCAACTGTTACATCAATTCCTAGAAGTTGTGCTTTGGCTTTCAGATCATCGTATTGTGCATCAGTTATTTCTGAAGTATTTTTCTGATAGTACAACTCATTGTGATGTTCTATTTCTTTTTGTAGTTTTATTGCATTTTTACTCATAAAGTACCTCTTTTTGTGACTATTCCAGTATACAGCGTCAATCGTAAATAAATTATTGACTCATGCACTCGCTACCGCCGTGTTTTTGGGGGTAAAATGTTTGTATTGCGAGTGCGCCTTATTAAAAGTATAATATTTAAATAAAAATAGTGAGATATTTAACCATTAGAGATCTTGGTCTTTGCAGATTTCTACGTCCGAGTAATAAAGCTTTAATACACTGTGATAACACTATATAAATTCTCAAGATTTGTGCAACAATGACTACTACCAAAAATAAAATAGATCCTGATTCTTTATGCTATCAAATAACTCAAAAGGCAAAAGATATTAGGTTAAAGATGGGGTGCTCTCAGATTGAGTTCGCAAAAAGAGCTGGTGTAGCAAAGTCAACGGTTATAAATTATGAGCTAGGAGTATACAGTATTGAACCTACAACTCTCGAGAGGATGGCAAATAAATTATATTATGACATTGACGTTTTCTTTCCTGAGCCACCAGAAGGACTATATATTAGTCGCGAAGATAAGCAGGCATTTTATTTATTGCAATCCCTAAAAAGAATTAAGGACCTGAAAGTTCATGAAGCAGTGTGTACACTAACTAGATTTTTGTCAGAGAGAATTAAAGTTAACAAGGCTATAACAGAAGTAAGGCCTATAAAATCCCAAATGGCACAAAAGGCAAAAGACTGGCGGTTTATTAGAGGTTATACACAGGTGGAGCTTGCGGATAAAGCTGGGTTATCACTGACTCAAGTCAATACATACGAAAGAGAAATATTGTCATCA
>NZ_JAHDJT010000080.1 GCF_023661085.1 Wolbachia pipientis | reverse complement strand
GCTACCTCGGGGTTTTATTGTCTTTTTTCTCCGTTTGGTAAATTTCTTAAATATTATAGCTTAGACTAGTTGCCTTCAAAAGCAGCTAAGTTGCAGCATTTAAGACACAAAACGCCAATACTAAAAATAAATAATGACCAGGGTTTCTTTTGCTTTTTTTTCGTGTAGTTTAGGTTATGCAACATGTCTACTCTCTGTTTCACTATAAAACAATTGAATTGACTTTATATGAACAATCAGTATAACTTAGTTAACTTGTATTGACTCTTTCGTCTAGTGGTTAGGACACCACCCTTTCACGGTGGTAACACGGGTTCAAATCCCGTAAGAGTCACTCGTTATGTTTTATGGACTTCTCTTTATAGTACTTTTAGCACAACGCAAATCCGTTTTTCCTTAACTTAATGGCAGTGATAACAGGAGGAGGGGCTACTTGGTGTATTTTCGTATCAGAAAACACCCTATTAGCAGAATTGTGAGTGGAATAAACCATAAAACATAAGTACTAAATTTTACAGGCGGAATGATTATAATTGAATCTCCATAAGAATTTTTCAGCTCTGAAATTATTTGCTCGTCAGCATGTCCATCACTGATCTTTTTACGAATCGTCTTGCGCATATCGTGTGCAATCTTAGACTCGGACTCAGATAATGACTCACCGGAACATATTGGACACTTTATTATTTCAAATAAATTAGTTGCTCGCTTTTCCATGCTTTTGTCTATGAGTTTATCATCCAAAGTAAAAGCGTTTATGCTTAAGTGAAATATCAATGTAAAAAGTAAGCTAACTACCGCTTTCATTCTTGGTTAGCTCGGTAATTTGACTTAGTTGGTTCATAAAATCAGTAGTAGGTAACTTTCCAATAAAACTTGACCCTACATCATCGTCGTATTTTATTGAAAATTGAATGCTATCATCAGTTGTTTTTTCTGACAAGGAAGATATTAATTTTTCAAGCGCATCCGAAGCTTTCGAGTGATTTTTCTTGCCAGTCATAAACGAGATCAACCCTTTATAATTTGACACGGCCAAGTTGATTTTATCTTTAAACGAAGATGTAACCAGATTGTAATTGTTTATTCCACCATCTGCAGTGAGAGAAAAATTATTACCCCGAATTAAAAATTTTTCTATGTTGAAGTTAATTCTAGAGGCTGAGATGTGATTTACAAATTCATAATCAAATTTAGTATCAACGTTCAGGTAGTTCTCGGGACTTGCAACCCGATAAGCATAAAAGTCGAATCCTAGCTTAGCGTTTCCATTCAGTTCTTTATTGAGATGAAATTGAATATAGTTGCTTTTACCATTCACTTCAGTTATAACACTCTGCTGATTTTCTGAATCAGATGCAACATCACATCTCAGTCCATGATCTTCGTAACGAAGTGTGTCTATATATTCTATCATGGTGCTATTTCTGTCAAACCTTAGCGAAGATGGTAAATTGTTTAGTTTGACAACAAAGTGATTGTTATTGTTTGTATGACATTTTATATTCTTTTTCTCGTCGCCATGAACGGTAATATTGATCTCATTGCTTGGTATGTAGATATATACTGATTTATCGAATAGCCTATTTTTTATCACTAAAGCTTCTGATGAGATAGTTAATTGCTCACTGGAAAACTTTGGGTTTGTCACATGGAAAATTAGATCACAAGGGAATCCGCTAAAATCATGTGAAATATCGAATTTTTCATCGTTAATGTATAGTATTGTTTCCGCTAAAAGGTTTTTTGTTTTACATGCGGAAAAATACCAAAACCCACTATAAGCTGCGGGGATAAATAAAAGTAAAGAGACAGTAATATAGATGAAAACCTTACGCACAGCTAATCATTCCCTTGTTTATCGAGCGATATGTTTCTTGTACCTCTTGGTATGGTTACACACAAGCCATCAATATCTTTTGTAATTTTTATTTGGCACCCAAGCCTTGATGTCTCTGTCAAGCCAAAAGCTAGATCTAACATATCATTTTCCTCATCAGACATAGGATTATACATTTCTACATCATCATAAAATTTTGGATCAACGATTACATGGCATGTAGAGCAGGCAAGAGAACCTTCACATGCGCCTTCAAGCAAGTCTGAGTCGCTTCTGTGAGCTAAGTTAAGCAGAGTCTCCCCCTCTGCAGCTTCGTAACTTTTCTTACTTCCATCAGGTAAAATAAAGGTGACGGATGGCATATTACTTTCCTATTAAAATCCTTACTAATTTTTCTATATTCTACAGGTAATAATTAACATTTGCAAATCCTTTACGTTAGGCCTATTAACAATTTATATAACATCTTCCGAAAACAAGTAATGCAACTGAGCAAATACAAAAATCAAAATGTTGCGGTTTTTGGTCTTGGTAAAACTGGTTTGTCTGTCATTAATGCTTTAGTGAAGAGCGGTGCAAGAATATATGCATGGGATGATAATAAAGAGCAAATAGCAAATGCAAAAATGATGTATCGGGAGTGTAATTTTATTCATCCCAAGGAATGTAATTGGCATGAAATAAGAACGTTGATTTTAAGCCCTGGAGTGCCAATTTCATATCCAACGCCGCATTGGATAGTGAAACTCGCGAGAAGCTATGACTGTAAAATAAAATCGGATATCGAGCTATTCCTTGAAGTTAAAGCTACGAACCAGAAAATAATAGGCGTCACAGGAACAAATGGTAAATCAACCACTGTGTCACTAATAGGGCACGTATTAAAATCTGCAGGGAAAAAGGTAGCTGTTGGTGGAAATTTAGGTGTTCCTGTTTTAGATCTAGAAAGAGATGCAGAAATTTATGTAATTGAGTTCTCCTCTTTTCAATTGGAGCTGATGGATAAGATTAATGTGGACATTGCAGTATTATTCAACATTACACCAGACCACATAGATAGACATGGAGGTATGGAGAATTATATAGCAACTAAATTAAAACTGATAAACGGTAGTGAAATTGCCGTGATAGGATGTGATAATGAGATTACTGCTGATGTATTCAACAAATTCACTGGAAACAAAATTTCAATTTCAGCTTCAATGTTACCTTTTTTGCCATTTCAGTGCCCCAACACTGGAATCCAACCAGGTCATGTAAGTGATATGAAAATAAACTTAACATCCAATGCGGAAAACATAGCGGCTGCATATGCTGTGTGTAAGCTGCTTAAAATAGATAACAACACTATTATCGATGGAATCAAATCCTTTCCAGGTTTGAAACACAGAAATGAGCTGCTTGGTAAAATAGAAAATGTGTTTTTTGTGAACGATAGCAAAGCGACTAATGCCAAATCGAGCGAAAAAGCAATTTTGTCTTATAAAAACATATATTGGATCGTTGGCGGAAGAAGTAAAGAGGGTGGCATAGAGTCACTAAGCGAGCACTTTACAAGAATTAGAAAAGCTTTTCTAATTGGAGAATCAACAGAAGCTTTTGCAAATGTTATGGGGAATAAAGTAGATTGTATGAAATGTTATAATCTAGAAAACGCATTTGAACTGGCTTTCGAAGAGGCCATAAATAGCAAAGAAGAAGTAACGATATTACTTTCTCCTGCATGTTCTTCTTTTGATCAGTGGAAAAATTTCGAAGAACGTGGTGACACATTTTGCAGAATGTTTGAAAATCTCAGGTACAATTACATGTGCTGTTTAGTATAATATTGTATGGAACAAGATGAAATAAAGTCAGTAGTAGACGAACTGATTAGGGTCATTCCATTTGAGGGGATAAGCGATGAAACCTTATTGAAGGCGTGCACAGACCTTAACCTAGCCAATAGCTTTTGCAAATTTCAAAATGGAATATATAGCGCTTTGGAGTATATAGCAGAGGACTTAAATAGTTCAATGGAAGCTGAGCTAAGAAACTCCAATTTGGAAGATATGAAAGTGCGGGAGCGGGTAAAATTAGCTGTTCAAATACGCCTCTCAAACTACGCTAAACTACCAAATTATAGAGAATTTTTAAAAAATGTTTTACTATTTTCTGTATCGCCAAAGAATACATACTTTTCTAGTAAACTCTTGTACAAAACTGTTAGTGCAATTTGGTATGGCATCTACGATCAATCAACAGATTTTAATTACTATACAAAACGGGCAATATTAGCTGGGGTATATCTGAGCACAATTCTCTTCTTCATTAATGACTATTCAGAAGGTTTTGCAGATACTCTATCATTTCTTGACAGACGTACCGACAACGTCATGGCATTTCAAAAGTTCAAAACTCGCTTAAAAGGAATTGTGGGAAGTTTCCTATAGGTTTTTTAAGCTATTTTTTAAAGCCATCTTGGCTTTCTTTAGTTTTTATGTTAAGATAACAGGATGTTTATCAATGAAAAAATGAAAGTTATTTGTTATCCTGATCCCAACATTAAGCCAGAAAAAAATGCGAGGCACATAATAAACTTTTTTGGGATACTTGGATGTATTAAGATTAATGCACTTGGTAAAGACAAATCCAAAGAGCAAGAAGGTAACGTAATTAAGCATTATTTTGACTATCCTTATTTTTCTAGAATTGTTAATCCAGAGTTCTTTCAAGAAGAACTAGATGATGAAGAGAAAAAATTTACTAGGAGGATAATATCACTATGGTTATGTTTTGCCATATTGTCTACTGCTTCTATTGTGTCGTTATACTTGGCGTACCAGAATCAAAAATCAAAAAAAGTGCTTACGGGATTAGCTTGTACATCAGCAGTATTATTAACTTTGGCTACCATATGTTTTATCATAGTTTTATCGTGGGTGTTTTTTGACTTTATTAAGGCAAAGTTTGTTGTACATAGAGTTAAAAGCCTTTTGGAAAATGAAGTCGGCCCTGAATGGATAAAGCGTTATAAGAAAGAGTTTATGGGTGAGACTTGCAATCAAGAGTTAGAAAAAGATATAGAGGACATCATAGAGTTCCTTTTGGAGAGAAAGAAGATTGTAGCACTGTATAACTTTCTAACAAATGGGGAAGAATTAGTCCAAGCAGGGATGGCAATGGTGAACAAGTTGCTTATAGATGGCATACATCCAAGTGACATAGTTTTAGATACTAACTCTCTTGGAGGAGGAGTTGTAGCGGAAGTTCTGAAAAGATTTGAGGATCAGGGTATCCATTTGACACTAATTCACAGTAATTCTTTTAGTTCACTCAAAGATGCAACTAATAACTTTCCTCATGGAGTAGGGGGCTTTTTCACAAGGTGGCTTCCTGCAAAGTTTTTGAATTTTTGGTTTGGGCGTTGTGGGTTAGATTTTAATCCACAGAAAGTTGTAGAGAATACGAAATGTCCTGTCTTAATTGCTGGCAGGAAAGGTGATACTGTAATCCCAGAAGAAACACAACTCGTTAATAAACTTGATGATCTATCCGGAGAAAGGTTAAGAAAAAATATAGTGCTTGAACATAATCCTAATGTTCCTTGCAATAATAAGAATATTCACACCGATCATAAAGAACATTTAGTTTGTTGTGAGGATAATGAAGGCACGACAAAATACATCAGTTACAAGGAAATAGAAAATGAATTTATTGAAGATGCACGTAAATATTTAGTAGGCAAAGGGCTTAACAAAAAGTTTAATCTAAATGGCTACATTATAAGTGATTTTTCCAGAAACTTGACACAAATAAAATTAGAACCCTTCCTGAAGGCATTGGAATCCCAGAATAGGGTATATGCAAGTTTAAGTTGATAGGGAAAGAAAAATTATTCTTGCTATACCGTAAGTGCGCTCCAGGGCTATACTAAAATTTTTATTGCACTGAAAATCTTCGGTTTTCCTAATCTCTAGAATTATCAGTGCATCATCACTTAGCCAGCCTGAGTGAGCCAATCCTTCTAAAGTTGAGTGGACTAGATTACTATTGTAAGGTGGATCTATAAAAACTATGTCGCATTGTGAGATAGGTTTTGGTAATTTGTCAGCGCTGCAGCAAATTAGCGTAATATCGTCCGTAGTTCCAAGATTTTCTGCCGTTTTCTTAGGCAATTGCAAATTGTAGTAATCTGAATCTACCATGAATGCATGTTTAGCGCCGCGGGAAAGTGCTTCAAATGAAAAAGAGCCACTTCCACAGAATAAATCAAGCACATTCGAGTTATAAATGGGCTTTTTTGAAAAAAGTGTGTTGAATATTGCTTCCCGGACAATACCCATGGTAGGCCGTGCGGCTAAATGCTTACCTGTGGCTATCTTTCTTCCGCGATATTTCCCTGCAATAATACGCAACATACTAAATAAGCTCCAAATTAGCTAATTATTTAGTAGTACATGATTAGTGTCAATATAACTTTGGTAGTCCAATTCCCACTACACAGAAAGCGGACAGACAACAGTGGAAAAAAGCTACCCAACAGAAATAAAAAAACTACTTGACAATCTTCGCCGTTACCCTTATAATGAGACTGAAGCTATTATTTATCTTCAGTCTGTGCAGATTAAATGAGAAAAAAACTTAGCATATTTG